>JAYSZT010000208.1:0-3766 GCA_043737915.1 Acidobacteriota bacterium | reverse complement strand
TCCATTCGGCAGGTGCATCTAAGAAATATTTATTTAGCTTATCGTTCAAGCCGATCTTGCCCTCTTCAACAAGAATCATGATTGCCATGACCGTGAAGGGTTTTCCGACTGACCCGGATTGAAAAATCGTTTCCAGTTTTACCGGGACTTGGTTCTCAACATTGGCGTAACCATAACCTTTCGTGTAGATCGCTTTTCCATCTCGAATTATGGCAAGCGAAACGCCAGGAATCTTCTGTTTCTGCATCTCGCTTTTAATATATTCATCAACTTTCACCTGCAACGACTTTTGTGCAAAAGTCGGATAAACGAGTAGTGAAACCATTATGAGAAATGAAACGCTCGCTAATTTAATATTTTCCTTCATAGAAATGAACATCCCAGCATTGTCAACCCTTTCGAATTTCTCCGATTTATCGTGTTATTAAACTCAACGGACATCAAAACCAAAAAATGATTTTTGGATACACTGGTTTTTAGTCAAGTCCCGTTCGGATCAAATAAATTCGACAACAGTATCATGCCATTTTTGGTACGGGCTTAATTATAGCACCAGAAAACTGCGACGCTTCTCGATCTCACGATATCGCCGCCTTGATCTCAGCCACGATAGCAGCGGGCGAAAGAGATGCATCGATCACCAGATCTTCGCCATTCGCAGGTTCCAGAGTCTCGAATTGACTTACTAGAAGGTCAGCGTTCATGAAGTGATCGCTGCGTTTAGATAGCCGGCCACTGACCGTCGGAAAGTCGGCTTGAAGCAGGACAAGTTTTACCTCAGCAGTGATGCAAAGCTGATCACGATATGCCTGTTTTAAGGCGGAACACGCTAGGACTGCCGATCGATCTCGTGTTACAAGATCCTGGATCAGACTATTGAGCTCCTCGAGCCATTCGCGGCGGTCGTTATCGTCGAGCGGTTTGCCTGCAGTCATTTTGGCAACGTTCTTGGCCGAGTGAAAATCATCAGCGTCAAAGAACTCGCAATCCAGAGCATTCGCGAGCAGTTTTCCCACCGTCGTCTTTCCGACGCCTGATACACCTGAAACTATTACGATCATTTGCCCCTGCCAAAACTGATAAATATGGAATAAAATTTTGACCCGATATTAGCACAAATGTCGTTTAACATTTTAGGAGAGCTTGTTCTTCGGTTGTAAATCGTACTGGACGACTTTTAACTCACGAGCAACTATGCCTATTCCTAATAATATTCAGGAGATCAAGGTTAGTAAAAATAAAAATTATGAAGAGAATTATCACTACAATACTCGCGACGGGACTGCTGGTTTTCGTAGCTACGGGCTTCGCATGCAGTTTTACAACAGCTTCGATGGGAGATCTAAAATTCGGTAAGAATGACAAAGCCGAGCCGGCAACCACATCTTTCAACGCCGGCGAACCGATCTACTCCGTAGTGACCGTTTCGTACGCCCCGTCGAAAACTAAACTGACGTTCAAAGTCACCTACGAAAATGTCGCAGGGAAAACAAAGGGCGAAGAGATCGCAGCAGCGAAGCCGAACGATGTCGAAGGTTCGATGATCCTTTGGCAATCATTTACAGCAAACTCACCTGGGGAATATCGTATAGAGGCGATAATGACCGATGACACCGGAAATAAGGTTGACAGCAAAACCGGAACGGTAAAAGTTTCGGGCGGGGCGGCACCTACCGCACCGGTTGGTGACAAAAAAGCAGATGATGACGAAAGCTAATTGATGTCTTATTGAAAAATATAAGGAAGCGAGGCTAGACCTTACGGTTTAGCCTCGCATTTTAATTTATGGCAGGCGACTGGTTGACCGGGCCTGATTCCACTTCAGCCCCAAAAATGCGGCGATGGCCCAGGATGCAATCCCGGTCGCGGTAAATAAAGCGATACCAACCTTGAATGCCGCAACGCTCATCCGTACCGAGTCGCCGGCATAACACTCACGATGACCAATATTGTAGTACGCACAGGTTCGTCCGATGTCTTGCAGGTTGGAATAAAAGAACCCGGCGGCCGAAAACATCGTAATTGCGAAAAGCCCTACGATAAGGGCCGATATCAAAAACCTCAACTCTTTCTGCATGTCTATTTTTCGCTCTCTTCGAGGCGCCGTAGCCAAGAATCTATCTCATTCGCCTCGTCACGAGATAAATTCTGATCTCCAAACCTGACTTTATTATACCTCTCCGTGATAGAAATTACCTCAGGATTTCCGACTGAATAGGCAAATTCTAGCGGTGTTTGTGATTTCTCACGGATCGATCCCTTTTCAGCGAGCGTTCGAAGCATCCGGTCGTAAAACTCGACGATCGAATTATGCGTTTTTGCAAAGATGCGATCGCCAATTCGCCCCCACACCTTGAGCAGCTTAACCTTCCGATAAAGTGATCGCATCAGGAAAAACAGCAAGACCAATCCTCCCAAGCCCCCGATCACGTAACCTGCGGCCAACGCACGGGCTTGATTACCCTTATCTCCTTTGAGCTCAGCCCACCATTCGGAAACGATGTCATCCTGAATATGACCCAGATATGACGAGAAGTTCGTTTGATATTCAACAAAGGTGCTCCGTAGCGAGCGGGCGAGCGTATGCTGTTCCTGATTATCAAACGCGACGAAGTATTGGATCCAGATCGTGTCGATCGCTTCCAGATATTTTGTAAATGTTCCGGCAAATCCTCCGGGCGATCCGCTACCTCCGCCATTTGAGAACGGCGTCGGGTCGAAGGTCACCCAGGTATTCTCTTTAGGGAAATAAACCTCGACCCACGAGTGCGCGTGCCTCTGGCGTATCACCGTCATATCGACCGCGTCGTTATAATCGCCGCCGTGAAAGCCATTGACGATCCGTGTCGCAACACCCTGCGTCCGTAGCATAACGGCCATGGCACTGGCAAAGTATTCGCAGTGGCCTTCCCGAACGTTGAACAGGAAATCAGAGAGAGGTTCATCTCCACCTGCTTTCTGCTCAAGCGTGTAGCCCAAATTGTTCTGTAAATAACTTTCTATCGCCTTCGCCTTGTCGTAACGATTGCTCTCGCGAGATGAGATCTGATAGGCGAGATCAAATATTCGCTTATCCTCATCCAGCGGAAGCTGGAGATAATTCCGAACGCCGTCGCTGTAGGCAACATCGTCTTGGCGAAGTTGCTCCGTCGGTGGCTGGCTACGATCCGAAAAGACCGTGTAGCTACTCCGCTCGGTAACGGCGACGTTCGAGATCGACCCGTAAAAGTCACGGTAAAGCATCGGAAAGTTACCGCGGAAGGCGACCGCTTTGGGCATTGCGAAAAGAATCGGTGTATCGAGCGGTTCGAGGAATATCGTGTGGGAGACCAATTTCTCACGCCCGGACGCATTGTCGACCTGGATTATCTCCCGTTCACCACGAACATAAGGCTCACGGGCATTACGCGATTTACTCCAACTCCGCTTATCGAACGTGTCGAGAGCTACTCCTCGAAAATACTGTTCACCGAGCCGATCAGTTTCACTTTCCGAACGCACACGCATAACGATCTCGTCGTTCTGCTGAATATTCCCGATTCCGCCAAGCTTTACTCGATCAGAAAATCCCGTCGAGGTCGAAAGTCCGCGTTGATTCCCGCCCAAACCCGCTCCGCCGACCCGCGGCAACATAAAGAATATCGGCGTTGCCACCGCGACGATAAAAGCAATAAGCAGAACGGCAACAACCGGTAACTTTCGTAACCGTAGAGTAAGTTTTGATTGGTACTGCGTAGCTGATTTTATCTCTACATCACCCGCGATC
>JAYSZT010000207.1:0-3819 GCA_043737915.1 Acidobacteriota bacterium | reverse complement strand
CGCGATCTACTTTCCGCCACTTGCTCAAGTCCTTGAGTTGGTAAGGCCAACGGCAAATGATTTTGGGGTAATTCTTCTCTCGGTTCTTTCTCCAATCGTTATTGTAGAGACCACAAAACTAATTGCCCGGCGCAAATCTCACGAGTAAAATTGCTATGGTACTTGCTAGCCGCCCCGCAAGGCCGTCATGTTTAAGATTTTCGAACGATCAAAAAGATGAATATCCTGGTACTCAATTGCGGCAGTTCGTCGCTTAAATTTCAACTTATCGCAACTGACCTCGACCGTATCGAGAACAATGACGATAGGCGGGTGGCTCACGGTACGATCGAGCGTATCGGCGGGGCCGCGCTCATCACGCTAATGGCCGAAGGTAAAATACCGCAACGCTCAGCTGCTCCAATAAGAGACATGCGATCGGCGGTTGAGACGATTGTGCGATGGATAGTATCCGACGCTTCCGAGATCGCAGACATGAATGGTCTCGCCGACATTCAAGCAATCGGTCATCGGGTCGTCCACGGCGGAGAACACTTTTCTGAGTCAGTAATCATTACTGAGGAAATTCTCAGGGGCATCGAAGACTGCATTGAACTCGCACCGCTTCACAATCCGGCCAACATTAGCGGAATTCTCGCTGCCCGTGAGATCTTCGGGAAGGGAATAGCACAAGTCGCCGTTTTTGACACTGCTTTTCACCAGACCTTGCCAGAAAAATCATTCCTTTATGCATTGCCCTATCAGCTCTATCGGCGTCACAAAATCCGTCGGTACGGATTTCACGGCACCTCAAACCGCTACGTCTCTTACCGTTACCGCACTTTGCTGAATATGGAACGTGAGCAGGTAAATGTAATTGCTCTCCACCTCGGAAACGGTTGCTCCGCAACTGCAATAAAAGGTGGAAAGTCGATTGATACTTCGATGGGAATGACACCTCTCGAAGGGCTGGTAATGGGAACCCGTGCGGGCGACTTCGATCCGGCGATAATAGATTTTATCGCCGCAAAAGAAGGTTTGTCAGCATTGGAGATTGAATCCTTGGTCAATAAGCAATCTGGTTTATTGGGAGTATCCGGCCTGACAAACGATATGCGCGAATTGCTCGCGGAATCGAAAGAAAACGGAGACCGACGCTCTCGTCTTGCGATAGAAATGTTTTGTTACAGAGCGAGCAAATACATCGGTTCGTATTTGGCGGCCATGAACGGCACCGACGCCATCATTTTTACTGGCGGAATTGGCGAAAATTCGTCGGAGGTGCGCCGGTTGATTTGTGATAATTTGTCGTGGTTAGGGGTGGAACTAGATCCGCATCTTAATGAATCGATGATCAACGGAAATGAAGGAGTTATCAGCAAAGACGGGTCACCTCTAAAGATTTTTGTCATTCCAACCAACGAAGAATTGCTAATCGCACGTGATACAGTGCGTTTGATCGCGGCCAGGACCTCGAAAGGTTAGTACGTTGGAACTGTTTAGCCTGGTGGGTTCGTGAAGGCCGAAAAAGCGGCTCCGGAATTACAAACCTGTTAATTACTTACGGTCGGCTCGGATGCGCTCAGGACCCTTCAGTGAACTGCGGCTAACTGAGGAAACACTGATTGAACTCAAACAATGAGCGGCGGAAAGGCGCATCGGCACAACGCCGTTTCGATTATTCAAGCCCATGCACATAACGAAAGATAGGAGGTGTGCTAGCGCACCGACGCGGACGTTTCTGGCTGATATTCTTCGGCATACACATTAACAATTGGCTTCACCAGAACCCAAAGGAGAAATTTATGAAGTCGAAAGTTGGTTTATGGATCGATCATGAAAAGGCCGTGATAGTGTTTGTCGCGAGCGACGCTCATGAGCAGAGTGAGATCAGTTCGGACATTAAAGGCAACCAGAAACAGTCGAGAGCGTCGATGCAGGGTGATAATACTCGCCAAAATCAGGAAACGGAACGCCTGAATAGGTACTACGACGAAGTCGTAGCAACAATACGTGACACCGAGTTGGCACTTATATTTGGTCCCGGCGAGGCAAAAGGCGAGCTTGAAAAACGACTGGCACATGCCCGGTATAAGGGGAGAGTGGTAGGTGTGGAACCCGCAGATCACATGACCGATCCGCAGATCGTAGCAAAAGTCCGGAACCACTATTTTGACCAGCTCGAAGCAAATTATCTGGCTGCTTCCAGCGAATAACATTGCTGCACCAGGCAGAAACCAGGGAGATACGTAATGGACAGCCCAAGAAATAATCATTGGCTCAACGCGGGTGCCGCCCTCGCAATTGGATTGGTATTGTCGTCCATCATTTTCGGATGGTTTTTTTCCAAAACGAAGAAAAGCGACGACTCGATTACCGTTACGGGATCGGCAAAAAAACGTATCAAGTCGGATCTGGTGGTATGGAACGCCGGAGTGACTTACCAGGCTCCGAAATTGGCCGACGCATATCGCTCACTATCGGAGAATGTTCCGCGCGTGAAGCAGTATTTGGTAAGCAAGGGAATTACCGAGAATCAAATTACGATCTCTTCCATTTCGACCACGACTTTAAAGAGACAGGACGCCAACGGTGCGGAGACATCGGAAATTACCGGTTACTCTCTCAGGCAGCAGTTGGAAGTGAGGTCGAACGATGTCGATAAGATCGCGCAGATTGCTCGTGAAGCAACCGAATTAATCAATCAGGATATCTTGATCGAATCAAATCCTCCACAGTATCTCTATACGCAGCTAGGAGATCTGAAAATTGAAATGCTTGGGGAAGCGGCAAAGGATGCCAAAATACGCGCAGAGAAGATTGCCGCGAGCACGGGAAATAAGATCGGCACCGTTCGTTCAGCCCGAATGGGCGTTCTACAAATCACAGCCGCCGATTCTACTGAGGTTTCTGACGCGGGAATCAGTGATACTTCCTCGATCGATAAAGATATGACGGCCGTGGTAAATATAGGGTTTGCGGTTGAATGAACGCCAAAAATACGGACGTTTTTCTACTTACTCGTGTACTTAGGGTGTCGAGTGGGAGCTTCAGGGATCGGACAGAGCATTCACCATTACACTTTGTTTACAGTTTGTCTGCCGCTTGTCGAAGTTGGTGTAATTCGGTAAACGACTTCGATGTTTTCACGCACCCAGTTGTCCATCCATCTAATGCTTATGGCCGGCGTAAGCGTCGGATTAACGGCAATAACCAACTTCACGGCCTTCTCGCGTTCCGCTGGGTCAGTAATTTGTTCGGCAACGCCATCGACTATAACGCTTTTCCAGTGTTGGTTGTCGGTGACCTCTTCGACCTGGAGACATACACGCGGATTTCCTTTGATGATCTCAAATTTTTTACCCTCGGTCGTATAAATGAAGACCTCGCCGCCCACGAAGGCATAGTGAACGGGTACCACATATGGTTGATCGTCCCGCGAGCACGCAAGATGCCCAAAACCCACGCGGCCGAGTATCTGATTAATTTCCGTATCCGATAATTCTTCGACTTGGGTCATTATATTGCCTCCGCATCCATTATCTGAGGTTAACAGAATAGAAAGGACCGTCAGTGCGTCAGCGCACGGAGGCTTGGCCAGATAACTGGTCGAATTAAAATAGAGATTCTTTTAAGGATGCGGGATCCCGGTTGTATACCAATTTTAAGGTCAGCTAGCGCAGAAAATTGAGTCTGAACTGAAATTGGGGGTCGATAGAATATGAATAGGCGACGTTTTATCGGCATTGCGGGCGGTACCCTGGTTGGGGTCGGGACAACGGCATATTTCTTAAGCGATAAGAGTAGTCTTGGACGGGTAGATCTGGAACCGCCGGCCGA
>JAYSZT010000206.1:0-8775 GCA_043737915.1 Acidobacteriota bacterium | reverse complement strand
GGCCGTTCATTAATTTAATTGCCGTTTCGAGTTGCAAGTTTCTACCAGTTTCCCTGTCGTTATATTCGGCGATGGCGTATTCGTTATCCGATGTTTCGCGGAGATATTACCCGCGGGCCGTTTTCCACTTACGATTCTTTTATCGGTCGTCTTCTTAACGTCTTTTTCCTTTTTCGGGATCACCGTTTCCTTTGGCTTTATTACCGCTGACTTTTTGTCATTTTTATCTTTTTCGTTACTAACCGACGTAACCGACTTCTTAGTTTCCGACGTTGGCCTAGCTGAAAGATCGATCTTGTCGTCCGCAGTCGGTTTAGACGTCTCGGGAATATCATCGGCAACTTGCAGTTCCTTAGCCTGCGTTCCGTCCGGCTTTACACCCAGCTCGGGCAAGATCTGTTCGGCGATCGACTTAAATACAGGAGCCGCAACCATACCGCCGTCGCGTGCTCCGGCCTTTGGCTCGTCGATCACCACCGCGATCACGACCTCCGGATTTTCCGCAGGTGCCATACCGATGAACGACGAAATGTACTTACTCGAATCGACCCGCTTCGAAATTGCGTCGAATTTCCACGCCGTTCCCGTTTTTCCGGCCGAACTATAACCATTCAATTGGGCACGTTTACCTGTTCCGGTCAGAACGACCTGACGCAACATCGTTCGCAGATTTTGTGCCGTTTCGACCGATACAACCCTTGATTTATCTGGCTGATCGACACGAATCGGTTGTTCGTCGGCTTTCCGAATCTCCTTTATAATATGCGGCTTAACTTTGATTCCGTCATTCGCAATCGTCGCAAAAGCGGTCGCCATTTGCAACGCCGATACGCCTATTTCATATCCGATCGACATCGACGCAAGCGAGTCACCGTTCCACCTCTCAGGCGAACGGACGATCCCGTTTGTCTCCGCTGGAAGTTCTATACCTGTGCGGCTGCCGAAACCCATTTTCTGGAGCATCGAGTAGAAATCATCCTTACCAACACGAATTCCCGTTTTGATCGCACAGACGTTACTTGAATGGGCCAATGCCTGCGAATAACTGACTGTGCCGACGTGATGTGAGTCGGTAAATTTATGTTTTGCGATCTCGATCGTTCCGTTCCCAGCGTCGATCTGATCGTCCGGCTTGAATAGTCCTTTTTCGAGTCCCGAACCGTAAGTCACTAGCTTCATCACCGAGCCGGGCGAGTATACGCTCTGGATCGCCTGGTTCACGATGTTGCCCGCGATAGAATCTTTGACTGCGTTCGGATCGAATCCGGGATAGTTGGCTAACGCAAGTATCTCGCCCGTCTTCGGCGAGATGGCGATGGCTATCCCTGATTTCGCATTTGCGGCTTTTACGCCATTTTCGAGGGCCTGCTCCACCTTGAATTGATAGGAAGTGCCGATGGTCAACTGAATATCTCCAGGCTCCTGAGATTCGTTCACAGTTTCGTCATATATGCGGCCAAGCCTGTCTCGCTCCTGCATTTTGCGGACGAACGCACCGTGCAAAATATCATTTTGCGACTGCTCAATACCTGCCATACCGGTGTCGTCAAGGTTACTAAAACCTATAACCTGTGCTGCCATCGTCCCATTCGGGTAACTTCTCATATGGTCTTCAGCCCAGTGAAGTCCATCGAACTGAGGCATGTCGCCTTTCTTCACACCGTCGGAACTAAGTAATTTGTTTAGTTTTAAAACTGTCTCCTCATCAACCTTTTTTATGATCGGCACAAACCGTTTGCGTGCAGCTTTCGACTCATTTAGTTGTTTCGATAGCTGAGATGCGTCTATTTTTAATATCTTGGCAAGGGTTGCGGCAGTTTTGTCGACTTCGACGATTTCGGTCGCGTCCGCGTACAGCGTCTTGACCTTAATACTCATCGCGAGGGCTCGATTGTCACGGTCGTAGATCGAACCGCGTAGCAATTTGCTTTTCTTTACATCCTGCCGCTGGTCAACCGCTTTATCCTTGAGCCACTCATGCTGCGTAACCTGGAGATGAACAAGTCGGGCGCTGATTCCGAGCATCCAAATAGCAAAAAAGCCAACGATCAGCATGAAACGAGTAAAAGCAACCTGCGTCGAATTAACCTTTTTCTTCCTTTTGCTTCGAGTTGCCATGGTCGCATTTCCCTATCTTAAAATTGTAGTTTGGGTCAAATTTTATTCGGCCTGTTCCTTTCGTGGCTCGCGGTCTGGCTTAGGCCGCAGGACTGGCATTCTCAGCGAAGCGGCAACAACCGTATAGCCTTCAGTTCCCGTGTCCAAAGACCTACGAGAGGTCGAGATCGTGGCGGCAACTTGATCTTTCGTAGAAGGGGGCATTTTGGCTCCCGTGTTTTGAGCCAGAGCTGTCGAGCTTGGGGCATTTCCGGTGTATTTCAGAGCCGCCCGCTTGATCTCGGTTGGCGATTGGGCCACTTCGCGGGCAAGCAGCAACCGACGCTTCTCTGTTTCGAGCTCGTCTACCTGTTTACGAAGTCTCGAGTTCTTCATGCTGTAGTCCCATGAAAAGAAATGCTGGCGGCCAGCGAAAAAAAATCCTGTCACGACGATCGATAAGCTGACAAATAGCAGTGAATAAAGCTTCCAGCGGCCGGTCTGACCTTTCGGAGCTCGTTGGGCGGGTCGTCTTTTCTGAGGCGTTGCGGGCATTGTATAAATCCTCCAAGGGGTCGTCAGCTTTCTCGATCAAGTCCGAGCTTTTTAACGGCTCGTAGTTTTGCACTTCGCGAACGTGGGTTGTCGCGTTGTTCGTCGTCGGTCGGTATGACCGGTTTTCGTGTCAGGATGTCAACTCGTTTTGCTGCCCCGCAAACGCATTGCGGAATGCGTGGCGGGCAGATGCATTTCCCTCCGAGGCGTTGGAATGCATGTTTGACGATGCGATCCTCGAGCGAGTGAAACGTGATCACCGCGAGAACGCCGCCAATTTTCAATACTTTCAGCGAGTCAGCCAAAAACTGCTCTAAAATTTCAAGTTCGCCGTTAACGGCTATTCGCAATGCCTGAAAGGTACGCGTTGCCGGATGTATCTTGTCTTTCGGACTTCTCTTCACCGTTCGCTCTAACAATTCGGCAAGCTGCCTCGTCGTTTCGATCGGCTCTCCGTTTTTTTGTTTTTCAATTATCCGGCGTGCGATCTTTCGCGACTGCCTTTCCTCGCCGAATTGATAAATGATGTTGGCGAGATCTTCTTCATTCGAATCTGCAATAAGCTCTGCAGCAGTGATCCCATCCGAACTCGCATCCATCCGCATATCGAGCGGTGCGTCAAAGCGAAAACTAAATCCTCTGGTCCGGTCGTCAAGCTGCATCGACGAGACTCCGAGATCGGCCAAAATTCCGTCGACACTATTTTTCTCGACGACGTCCCTGATGGAGGAGAAATTCGAATGAACGCCTCTGAATCTCTCGCCGAAACGCTCAAGTCGCTTCCGTGCCCGCCCTAATGCCTCCACATCCTGATCGATGCCGATAATATTGGCCTCGTGCGAAGATTCGAGCATAGCCTCGGAATGACCGCCGAGCCCAAGCGTGGCATCGACAAAAGTTCCGCCGGCCGCAGTTTCGAGCAAACCCAAAACTTCGTCGAGCAATACGGACCGGTGCGTAAAGTCAGCCTCGTTCTCCTGCATCCTCAAAGAGCAAACTGCTTCCGTGAACGTCTTACCAAGAGAGTCAAGCGTTCACTACGTAAAATAAGTTTTTAAAGGTTCGTGTTTTTTGCAATCTCCAAAAGCTTTAAGAGTCACCCGTCGCGTCTCGCTAAACTTAAGATCTTGCCGAGAATTGAGTTCTTTTCGATCGACCCAACTGCTTAATGCTATTAAGCAGTTGTGCGCATGTTTTCAAGTCATTCGCTTTTCATCGATTCATTAACCAATTGCTAATAGGCATTCTACGTGCAACAGATACGCCTGTCAAGACTTTTCTCCGTTTTTATTTCGGATGAAATCTAAACATCATAAAGCGCTTAAACTGCTTAAAATTCGACGAAATTCCGGTCGATCCTCCCACCACCTTCATTGCTTTCTAATCGATCTTTGTCGCCTCACCAATAGCCACCTGGCCGCGTAGCCCGAAAACCTAAATCTTGTAATATGTCTATCGCCTGTAATACGATATATTTTTCGAAAAATGCCAATGGATTCGTCTTTTCTCCAACTCCTTATATTCGGTATCCTCGCCGCCTTGGCAAACGTTGTTGGCGGGCTTATATTGTTTCCATCAAAACTTCAGACTGGTTATAATTACCTTCTGAAATATCTGCTCGCTCTCGGTGCCGGCTTTATGCTGGCGGTCGCTCTTTTCGAGATCCTTCCAAAGTCGATCACGATCTGGCAGAAAGCTAATCCAGGCGACGATGAGAATTTATATTTTCCGATGACGCTCCTCCTCGGCGGCTATTTGCTAACCCAGTTTGTCGAGCATACGATAGCGCCTCATTTTCACCTCGGCGAAGAAATGCATTGCGACGAGCACGACCATGATCATGAAATGATCTCGACCTCATCTGCTTACACTGCGGTGGGCGGATTGCTGGTACATACTTTTTTTGACGGCGTGACTATCGCGGCGGCTTCACAGATCGATGTTAAGGTTGGTTTGCTAGTTTTTATCGCTGTATTTCTGCACAAACTTCCCGAAGGTTTCACCATCGGCTCGATGGTAATGGCGGCGGGAAAAGGCCGAAGTCAGGTTTTTATCGCGACGTCGCTGATGGGAATAATGACACTTGCGGGGGCACTGCTCTTCTATTTTATTGGAGCGAATTTTGGTTTTACGATCGCGTACGCACTTCCGATCGCGGGCGGAGTCACGCTTTATGTTGCGGCCAGCGACCTTATCCCAGAGGTCAACCACCACGGCGGCAATAGCCCCTGGATCTCCTTATCTGTCTTCGCTGGAGTAGCACTTTTTTTCGGTACTCACTTTCTTCTCCACCGATTAATCGAGCTGTGAAACTCGGGGGCACGCTGATAGCAACTGCCTATCTATCACAAAAGAAAAGGTCTTCACGAAACCTAAAGAAAATTTTCAACGAACCTAAGAATTTTGAAACTTATTGTTTCGCGTGTCGTTTACTTTACTGGAGGCACTTTAGTAATATGCGGGAACCTTTATTAGCAGGCATACTCAGTTTACTGATCCCCGGGATCGGTCAGATATATAACGGAAGAATTATTATCGGAATAATCTGGCTGGTGCTGACCGGTGTTTCGTGGATCGGTTCTGCAGGCCTTCTTGGATGGGTAGTCCATCTGTTCGCTGGGTGGTGTGCTTACAGCTATGCTAAAGATCATCCTGTAAGAACCTAAAGTTTCTTCATTCGATCCTCCTCTTTCGCCCGGTGTTTGCCGACACCGGGCTTTTTTTGCGCGTTTCGGGAATCGCTACCAATTGTGTAGTATTAGTCATTGCTTTTTATGGTTAAAGAAGGAATTCCGTTTGTGCTCATCCCTTTGTTCATCGCATTAGGGTTTGGGTTGTTTTTGTTTTGGATCCCAGTAGCGATCTTTGTCGCCGTGGCTCTGTTCATGGCCTATTTCTTCCGCGACCCACAGCGTACCGTTCCGAATGGTGAAGGACTGATCGTTTCAGCAGCAGACGGCCGCGTGACGAGGATCGAAGAGACACCGGACGGAATGGTCGTTAGCGTCTTTCTTTCTCCTATCGATGTTCACATCAATCGCTCACCGATCTCCGGTACGATCAAAAAATTAACTTATACTCCAGGAAAAAAACTGCCGGCTACAAATAATAATGCGAGCTTTGTGAATGAGCGAAACAGCCTCGTCATCGAGGGCGAAGGCATCACCGTGACGTGTACACAAATAGCCGGGATTCTAGCGCGACGTATTGTTTGTTGGCCCAAGGAAGGTGATAAACTCAAACGCGGCGATAAATTCGGGTTGATAAAGTTTAGTTCCAGAACAGATCTTCTTTTGCCTATCAAAACTCAGCTCTTAGTAAAAACCGGCGACCGAGTCGTAGGCGGCGAGACGGTAATAGGAAAGATATCGGCTACATAGCAACGGACAGATTCTTTCGCGAATACTTCTTATGGGTGAGGAACACGATTCAAAACCTCCGCATCGAGGATTAAAAAAAGGCCTGTACGTCATCCCGACGCTGTTTACTGCGGCGAACATCGGAATGGGCTTTTTGGCCGTAATGACTTCGATCCGAGGCTATCACGCTTCGTTCGTCGATCCTTCGTTGGCTGCTGAATATTTTAACGTTGCCGCCTTGGCGATCGGACTTGCGATCCTATTCGACACGATCGATGGTCGTGTCGCGAGAGCTACCCGAACCGCGACCGAGATCGGTGTGCAGCTTGATTCACTCGCCGATGTTGTTACTTTCGGGATCGCTCCGACGGCTTTGGTTTATGCCTGGTCTTTCGGCGGCATTTTTAACGAAGGCACATTTGGTCACAATCTTGGAATCTTTTTACTATTTGCCTATTTAATGTGCGGTACCTTTCGGCTCGCACGGTTCAACCTGCAGGCAACTCGTCCTCAAAAGCTTGAGGAAGGCGCGACCAAAGTCGATAAGAAGAACTTCGTCGGGCTGCCGATCCCGCCGGCTGGCGGTTTGCTTGCTTCGCTCATCCATTTCGCACCCATGCCGCTTAGTTCGTATGGAGGATCGACCGCCCAGGCATATGGTTACGCGCTAATGGGATTGATAGCAATCCTTGGGGTTTTGATGGTCAGCAAGATCCGTTACTCAAGCATGAAAACAGCAGGTGCCGGCCCTCAAGGTATTTTGCTCGTGGTTTTGATCGCTGGTCTTTCAATGTTCGTTTACTTCTATTCGAGGTACGCACTTTTAGGGATTTCTGGAATCTATGTTCTGCACGGCCTTATTTGGTGGGTGATTCGTGCCCTAACGGTAAAACGCTCTAGCGGCGGGACGAGATCGGCGTGACGATTGCTGAAGATCGGCGGCGGCGTTCCGGGAGTTCTTCCTTTTCATCGTCATCGTATTCGCGTCCGGAGGCGATCAAAAGTGCAATCAACAGTAAAAACATCACCGAGATCGCCGTCGTGTGAAGTACAAAATCGAAGACACTATGAACGAGGATCGCGAAGATTCCCGCGAGAGATCCAACAGCGACTCCTCGCCTGAAAAGATTATTCGTCGAAATACTCCGACGCCCGGTTTTGAAAAGCCAAAAGAGAAACAGTCCGCCGATAACAGCTCCGACCAACCCGGCATCCGCCAAAACTTGCAGATAATCATTATGTGACTGCTCGACCCGCTCGAGGCCGCTGTAGTCGTCAAACTGCGTGTAAGCCTGCCCAAAAGCCCCCAAACCGCTACCAAACGGCAAATTGTGTCCAATCACTTTTAGCGTTATTCCCCAAATATGGGTACGATTCGTGGTGACGTCTTTAGAATTCGCGGTCTCGGCGATCCGCGTTAGCGATGACTCGCCGCCGACAAAGATCGCACCTAGAACTACCGCGCTAACCAAAATCGATGCGAGAACTACCTTCAGAGCAATGTTTTTAGCTCCCTTCGAACGTGTTGTCAGAAAGATCAGTAAGACGATCTCCGCGAGCATCGAAACAAATCCGCCTCGCGAACCGCTGAGCAAAAGTGAAATGCCCATCAGGGTGATCGCAGTGATATAGAGCAGTTTCTTGTCTCGCTTCACAGCACCGACAAACAATAGGCCAAGCGGGATCGCGAGCGTCATTTCCATGAACGCCGCAAAATTGTGCCTGCTTACGAACGAACCGAATGGCGACGCACCGAATCGCTCATAGATTCCATAGATCTTACCTGGGCTGAGAAATGATTGCAGGATCGCAAAAAACGCGTAGGCGAAACCGAAGATCGCGATCAAATTGATGAGTTTGGAAATTCGCGAAGCTGAGTTGATGTAAGCAATGGAAACCGAAAAGAAGATTGCGAGCGAAAGATAGTGTAGTCCGGTTAGTTGAGTTTCAAACGGAGCGGCCGAGATCGTTCGCGGAATGCCGGAAACGTTGGATTCCGTCAATGTTCCGAATGGTATGATCTGCACGAATGCGTAGATCGCTGTCGCAAAGATAGGTATCTGCAAAACGTGTCGGCTGATCTGCAGTCTACCGCCCGAATAACTGTCATACGCCCAAAGAATAAGCATCAACGAGACAAAAATATAAAACAGAGCGATCGTCGGTTGGTGCACGGTTCCATACAACATCGTCGTCAAGACCATGCACGTACAGATCAGAAAAAATACGATTTTATTTGCAAGGGTCATGCAGCTGATTGCGAAGATCTATTTTCTTTCCAACACAAAATCGTCATACCACAGAGTTCCCAATATCGGACAATTATCACCGCAAAAGGCACGCGTTGTCCGAATAGAAACTCCTTCAGAATTCTCCGGTGCCGTAAAATCGACGGCGACCTCCTGCCAATCATTCGTCCCGAGCGGAAACGGGCGCGAAGAAGTTATCAACTTATCGTCATTCGCGTTCACGATATCGATCTGCGGAACTCCCGCACTCTTCAACATCTCCGTTCGAAGCCAGAATTTCAAACGATAGGTCTTACCCGGCTCGACGACTACTATTTGAAAAACATTTGCTAGTTCAGGTTTCGAATAACTACGAAAGGCGAGCCGTAGACTCCTTGCACCGCCGTGCTTAACGGACGAGTCGGACGAAATATCGACTTTCCCGTCAGTCCGCACTATCTTCCAGCCAAAATACGTGTCATCCGGGTTGCCAAGAGCAGTTTCGAATCCGCCGTTCGTAATAGTCATCGCCTCGG
>JAYSZT010000205.1:0-8775 GCA_043737915.1 Acidobacteriota bacterium | reverse complement strand
GCCGCAAACGACATTCGAGACCGATGCGGGAGCCAAAACACTAATTTCATCCATATTTCTCAAAAATTGGTAAGACGTATAATATTAAAGTTGATTATACTCGCGGCTAAATGATAACTGAACGCGCTCGAATGACGACTCCGTTTTGAACCGCCCAAGATCACCCCAATGATGCACTACTTTAGCACAAACCGAAGGTCGTCTCACGCCTCATTCCGCGAGGCGGTTCTAAGCGGACAGCCCGACGATAAGGGTCTCTTTTTCCCATCCGAGATCCCAAAACTTTCCGGCGAATTTCTATTAGATCTTGCTGAGACGACTCATGAACAGATCGCTTTCGACGTGATCAGGCCTTACGTCGCGGGTGAGATCCCGGATGAGGAATTATTCGAGATATGCGCAGAGACCATAGATTTTAGTTTTCCACTTGTGGAAATCTCCAGACGAATTTCCGCACTCGAGCTTTTTCACGGCCCGACACTGGCATTCAAGGATGTTGGTGCGAGGTTTATGAGCCGCTGTCTGCGGTACTTTTCACGCGAACGACAAGAGAAAACGATAGTCATTGTTGCCACGTCCGGTGACACTGGCGGGGCCGTGGCGGCCGGTTTTCACGGCGTCGAAGATATAGAGGTCGTCATACTCTATCCCAAGGGAAAGGTCAGTAAAGTGCAGGAACTACAGTTGACGACGTTTGGTGGCAATGTAACTACATTGGAGTTACACGGCACTTTTGACGATTGTCAGGCCTTGGCCAAACTGGCCTTGAGTGATGTCGAACTGCAATCGAAAGTTCATTTGACATCGGCGAATTCTATTAATGTCGCTCGTTGGTTGCCGCAGCAGTTCTATTATTTTTACGCATTAAAGCAATGGGAAGGATCGCCTCCGGTGATCTCGGTTCCGAGCGGAAATTTTGGCAATCTCGCCGCCGGGCTTCTCGCAAACGCCTCGGGTTTACCCGTCAAAAAATTCATCGCCGCATGTAATGCAAATGACGTCGTACCGCGATATATGCAGAATGCGGAATACGAGCCAAGACCGCCCGTTGCAACTCTTTCGAACGCGATGGATGTCGGTGCCCCGAGTAATTTTGTCCGAATTCTTCAGATCTTCGACAATAATTTTGTCGATCTGAAAGAGAAATTTGCTGCGGTTAGTATTTCGGATGAAGCGACAGCCGTGACGATGCGAGACGTTTTCGCACAATGTAATTACATTCTTGATCCACACGGAGCTGTTGCGTATCGAGCTCTTGCAGACCATTTATCTGCCGATACGAATGAGCGCGGAATCTTTCTTGAGACGGCTCATCCGGTAAAATTCGATTCGGTAAAGGAGATCATCGGAACGCAAGGAGACGTTCCTGCATCGGTCAGCGACCTCCTCTCTAAAGAAAAGCAAAGAATCGAGATCGAAAACAGTTACGCACAGGTGAAAGAAATTCTACTGTCTAAAATATGAAGGTTTTAAAATTCGGCGGCTCGTCCGTCGGCAACGCAGAAAATATAGAGAAGGTCGTCGAGATCGTTCGTCAGGCCCGGGCCACGGACAGTTGCGCGATAGTTCTTTCGGCGATGCAAGGAACGACGGACGCCTTGATCGAGGCCGGTCGTTCGGCGGAAAAAGGTGACGACGGCTACATAGAGATACTGAGCAATATTAGCGAACGCCACACCGACGCGATCCACGAGCTATTCCCCGACGGGCTATATACGTCGGTTTCTGACTTTGTCGATACTGCATTCAAGGAACTGGAAGACCTTTGTGAAGGTGTTCGTCTAATTCGAGAGCTTTCGCCTAAAACAATTGACCGCATCTTAAGTTTCGGTGAACTTGTCGCTTCACGTATTGTCTCCGCAAAACTCGAGCAAGTCGGGCTCAAGAATGAATGGAAGGACAGCCGTTCGATTATCAGGACGGATTCGAATCACGGTTTCGGCAGTGTTGATTTTGGAACGACCAATGCTCAAATTCGTGAATATTTCGATAGCTCGACCGGCGATCTGCATATCCTTCCGGGTTTTATTTCGTCGGACTCGCTTGGGTTTACAACGACGTTGGGCCGCGGCGGTTCGGACTACACGGCGGCGATCATTGCGGCAGCGGTTGATGCGAGCGTGCTTGAGATCTGGACGGATGTGTCGGGAATGATGACGGCCGATCCGCGATTCGTGCGCAATGTTCGTCAGATACCGCGCATAACTTATCGCGAGGCGATGGAACTTTCACATTTTGGTGCGAAAGTGATCTATCCGCCGACGATCCAACCGGTGATGGCGAAGGGAATTCCGGTGCTTGTTAAAAATACATTCGCGCCCGACGATGTCGGCACGCTGATCGAGGCCGAAGCGACCGGCGAAAAGGACATGATCCGCGGCATCACGAGCATTGATAAAATAACGGTTCTAAGCCTAGAGGGCAGCGGAATGGTCGGTATTCCGGGTTTCTCGAAAAGATTATTCGACGCATTGTCACGGGCGTCGATCAACGTAATTTTGATCACGCAGAGCTCGTCCGAACACTCGATCTGCGTCGCTATCGAAGAGAAGAGTGCGGCGACAGCCAAAGTGGCGGTCGATCGGGAGTTTGAGTTTGAGATTGGCGTCGGTCGGATAGATCCGTTGAAGGTCGATAGTGGATTCTCGATACTAGCTCTGGTGGGCGATAACATGAAAGAACATACCGGCGTTAGCGGTAAGATGTTTACGACGCTCGGCAACAACGGCATCAATATTCACGCGATCGCGCAAGGTTCAAGCGAGCGAAATATCTCGGCGATAATCGCTTCGAAAGACGTGAGAAAAGCGGTAAACACGCTGCATGAGACATTTTTCTCGGATGGTAACAAGCAGATAAACCTTTACATTGCGGGCGTCGGAACGGTCGGGAGCCGTCTGATCGAGCAGTTAAAAACGCAGCATCAGCATCTCTCAGACGAATTACGTCTGAACGTTCGGGTCGTCGGCCTCGCAAATAGTAAACAGACTCTCCTCGAAAACGAAGGCGTCGATCTTGGCGGTTATAAAGCCGATATTGCCGAAGCCAATGCGATGAAGGTGGGCGAGTTTGCCGATGCGATAATTGAGCAGAATTTACGAAACTCGATCTTTGTCGACGTGACAGCGAGTGCTGATGTGGTTGAGGTTTACTCGAAACTGCTTGCGAAAAGCGTTTCGGTGATCGCGTGTAATAAGATCGCGGCATCGTCGAGTTATGAAAAGTATTCGCAACTAAAGGCGACGGCTCGCGAATTCGGAACGAACTTTTTCTTTGAGACGAATGTCGGTGCCGGCCTGCCGGTGATCAATACGCTCGGCGACCTGCTTCGCAGCGGCGACAAGGTCAGGCGAATCGAAGCAGTGCTCTCGGGCACGCTGAATTTCGTTTTCAACAATTACGACGGCACGCGAAAATTCGCCGATGTCGTCCGTCAGGCTCAAACCGAAGGCTATACCGAGCCTGATCCGCGGCTCGACCTAAGCGGAACTGACGTCGCCCGAAAAATACTGATCCTCGCCCGCGAAGCCGGACAGCGGATGGAAATGGACGACATAACGAATACCGGATTCCTGCCGGAATCGTGTCTTGCGGGTAGTGTCGATGACTTTTATCGGGAGATGGAGAAGCACGAACAGCATTTTCGCGGTATGCTCGACGACGCTACGGCCAATGGACTGACGTTGAAATATATTGCTTCGCTCGATAACGGAAAAGCGTCGGTTGGCCTTCAATCGATCGGGCCCGACCACAATTTCGCGAACCTTTCGGGTAAAGACAATGCCGTTCTCTTTTACACGGATCGTTATCCTGACCTACCGCTCGTTATAAAAGGTGCGGGTGCCGGGGCAGATGTAACTGCTGCCGGAGTTTTTGCGGATATCATTCGTGCCGCAAGGATATGATCGCAAAAAACTATAGATGATGAAAACAAAGTATTGCTACCGATCGCTTTCGTCGTTGATATTGATCGCGATCGTTTTCGCTCAGGTTGGATTCGCCCAGCGTGAATATTTTCCGGGTGCCGAAAATTGGGAACGCCGAACTGCGGAGCAGGCGAAGCTAGACCCGCCTAAATTAAAGGAAGCAATAGATTTTGCTATCGCGAGCGAGGCCAAGGCTCCTCGCAGTCAGGAACTTGCCTTGACCCAGACGTTTGGCCAAGCTCCGTTCGGCGAGCTTGTCGGCCCGACCAAAGATCGCGGCGATGCCACCGGAATTGTCATTCGCAATGGCTACATCGTCGCCGAATGGGGCGACCCGCTTCGCGTTGATATGACGCACAGCGTGACCAAGAGCTTTCTATCCGCGGTCGTCGGTGTCGCCTTTGACCGGAAGATGATCCGTAGTTTTCAAGACAAGGTCGTCGATTATGATGCTCCGATAATGGCATACAAAAGCGGCCAACGGTTCGATGCGGGGGAGAAATTTGGGCAGCCGTCATTCCTGTCGTTATTTTCGAGTGACCATAACCGCAAGATTACCTGGGATACAATGCTGCGGCAGACGAGTGATTGGGAAGGCACGCTCTGGGGCAAACCGGACTGGGCAGACCGGCCGGACAAAGACCCGAGCAAATGGCTCGGCCGGGTCAGAAACGAACCCGGTGCCGTTTATGAATATAACGACGTTCGCGTTAACGCACTTGCCCTTGCCGCGTTGAATGTGTGGCGAAAACCGTTGCCGCAGGTTCTGAAAGAGAATGTAATGGACGAGATCGGTGCGTCAAATACGTGGCGATGGTTTGGATACGAAAATTCGTATGTTGTCCTCGACGGCGCCATAGTCCAATCGGTAAGCGGTGGCGGACATTGGGGCGGCGGTATGTTCATCAATGCACGCGATATGGCTCGTTTCGGTTTGATGACCGAACGCGATGGGAAGTGGCGTGACAAGCGGATCTTGTCATCTGATTTCGTCCGGCAGGCCCGTACGCCAACCAACGCTCAGCCGACCTACGGATTCATGAACTGGTTTCTGAATACCGACAAAAAACTTTATCCGAACGCTCCGTCGACTGCATTTATCCACACCGGCAATGGCACGAACATAATCTATGTCGATCCGGAAAATGACCTCGTCGTTGTCGTTCGCTGGATCGAGAACAACAAGATCAATGATTTTTTAGGCAAGCTGCTCGCGAGTGTAAATAAATAGGCCGCCGAAGCGGCCCTTTGTTTAGTTGAGATCAAACAGCAGAAATTCGCTGTTGTCTTCGTACGCACGTATTGTCAGGACGGCTTCCTGGCTGATGGCGGCTCCGTCGCCGGCGTCGAGTGTGAAGCCGTTGACATCTATCGCACCGCTGATCAATTGAATCCAGGCATGGCGGCCCTCGGCGAGATCAAGCGAAACTTTATCACCACTTTTGAGGATCGAGGCGTAGAGTTTCACGTCCTGATTGATGTGGACCGAACCGTCATCTCCGCCGCGTGACGCGACCAGTTTTAGCTTGCCGTGCTTTTCCTCAGCGGGAAATTTCTTCTGTTCGTACGCGGGCGTCAAACGGTCTTTCTCTGGCAGGATCCATATTTGCAACAGATGTGTTTTATCGGTCGGCGAACTGTATTCGCTATGCAAAACGCCTGTGCCGGCAGTCATTCGCTGGACCTCGTTCGGGAAAATGGTCTCACCGTTCCCCATCGAATCCTGATGTGAAAGTTCGCCTGAGATCACATAGGTGATGATCTCCATATCGCGATGCCCGTGCTTCGGAAAGCCCTGGGCGGGCTCGATAACGTCCTCGTTGATCACCCGCAGATCGCGAAAACCCATAAACTGCGGATCGTAATAATCCGCAAATGAAAATGTAAATTTTGTATCGAGCCAACCATGATTGGCTGCCCCGCGTTCTTTAGATCGTCTGATTTTGATCATTGTAATTTCTCCTCGATATTTAGATATTACAAGGAATCGACGGACATGTAACCATCAATTGCGGTGAGGTAAAACTAATACTTTCGCGTGAGAAGAATGCACAATCCCGCAAGTTCGTAAGGGCGGAACATTCAACGTGCCCAGTATCGCCCTTACTAATAATGTGAGCTCCTGTGCAACCTACTGTGTTACTTATTTTTTCCGAACCACCATCAACCCGTCGCGGATCGGGAGTAGGACGTTTGCGACGCGTTCGTCAGCGATGACCTTTTTGTTGAAGTCGTGCAGGGCCTGTGTTTCCTCGTCTTTTTCTTCCTCGACGACCTGGCCGCTCCAGAGGACGTTGTCGGCGATGATGAAGCCGCCGGGTCGGACGTGGTCGAACACTAGATCGTAATAAGTAGAGTAATTCGGTTTATCGGCATCGATGAATACGAGATCGAACGTCTCGGGCAGCTTCGGGATGATCTCGGTTGCGTCGCCAAGACGAAAGTCTATACGATCGCGAAACTCAGTTTTCGCCACATATTCGCGGGCGACCTTGTTCGTGCCTTCCTGTATATCTAATGTAATTACTTTCCCGCCATCGGCTAATCCTTCGGCAAAACAGAGGGCAGAGTAGCCGAGATAGGTGCCGATCTCGAGCACGACCTTTGGACGCATCATGTGCGAGAACATACTCAGAACGCGGCCCTGCACAAAGCCGGAGAGCATTGCCTTGTCCTTAAAGTTTGCATAGCAATGTTCGCGAAGCTCCCGAAGGACTTCGCTTTCATCGGAAGTAAAGCTCTCTGAGTAATCAATTATTTCTTGTGTAAATATCATAGATCCACCCTCACTAGTCCTCGTTTTATCGCAGTTGTCGCCGCCGACGTTCTGTCTGAGACGCCGATCTTTCCGAAGATATTTTGGACGTGTGACTTTATCGTATTCTCTGAGTTGTCGAGGGCGAACGCAATTTCCTTGTTCGACATTCCGCCGACGATCATTCGCAGCACGTTCGTCTCGGTCGCCGTTAGTTCTTCCTGACCAATGTGTTCGCTCAAGATCCCGGCGATCTCTGTCGGAATATATTTTCTGCCGGCGTTAACGGTGCGGATCGCACTTATCAGGTCGCCGGGCTCAACGTCTTTGCAAATATATCCTAGAGCACCTTTCTTCAGTGCCCGGCTTATCTCGGCGTCGCCGGCATGATCTGCAAGAACGATGATCTTTGCCTTTGGGCGTTCGATAAAATAATTGTCGAGGTCGTCGATCGAGCACGAATCAGGAAAATGCAGGCCGAGAATTATTACGTCCGGGTCGCTGCTCCGAAACAGGTCGAATCCGTCAGCAGAATTATCGGCCTCGTTTATGAGATCGATATCGCCTTCGTTTCCAAGCACGAATCGAATACCGATCCGGGTCAGTGGTTGATCTTCGACTAGGAGAACTTTGATCGAATCGGTCATTATAAAGTCGAAATTATTTGGTTCAACCGCCCGCTACCGCAGACGGTTCTGACAGGGCTGCCGCGAATTGGACGATCGGGTGAATCAGATCGGTGTCGTAATTTGTTTTGACGTGTTGCATCACAGCGGTGATGCGTTCGAGGCCCATGCCGGTGTCGACAGACGGAGCCGGCAGCGGCGTCAGTTTGAATGTGCCGTCGGCCTCTTTGGTTCGGTTGTACTGCATGAAGACGAGATTCCAGATCTCCATCGTCGTGTCACCTTCGCCGTTGACCCAGACGGGATGATTCTTGTCCGGGTTATCCGGTTCATCGCCCATGTAATAATGGATCTCGGAACACGGGCCGCACGGGCCGGTGTCGCCCATTTGCCAGAAATTATCTTTGCGGCCGTAACCTAAGATCCGATCCGGTTTTGCTCCTACCGATACCCAAAGTGCGCGTGCCTCGTCGTCCGGTCCGACCTCGTCATCGCCCTCGAAAACTGAGAACCAAAGCCGCTTTTCTTCGAGCTTTAATTCATTGACCAGGAAATCCCACGCGAATCCGATCGCTTCTTTCTTAAAATAGTCACCAAACGAAAAATTGCCGAGCATTTCGAAAAACGTGTGATGGCGTGCCGTCTTGCCGACCTCGTCGAGATCGTTGTGTTTGCCTCCGGCACGGATACATTTTTGCGAACTTACAGCCCGTTTATAATCGCGTTTTTCGTCGCCGAGAAACACATCCTTGAACTGGTTCATCCCGGCGTTGGTGAAAAGCAACGTCGGGTCATCCGCGGGCAGCAGCGGCGATGAATGGACGACCTTGTGCCCGTTCCGCTCGAAATACTCGAGAAATCGCGTTCTGATCTCATTTCCTGTCATAAATCAAATTTATCACATCATCCCCGCGAACGTCTCGCAACCGAAAACTTAACGAGTTAACTAAAATTTAATAATTTCGTCACGCTTACGTTATGAAACGAGCGCAAAGTGAAACTAAAACTATGACGACAGGACAAAACGTACTCGAGGCGGTTATCACTAAAAATTCGACGCGCTCGCAGACTATGATGCAGCGTCTTTTTGCATTCTATTTCGACGCGTTCGTTTATAACCAGATCTGGGAAGATCCGAGGGTCGATCTTGCGGCTCTCGAACTAGGCGAAGGTTCTAGTGTGTTGACGATCTCGTCGGGCGGTTGCAATGCCCTGAATTATTTGGTCGAGGGGCCTGACTCGGTGACGGCGGTCGATCTCAATCGATACCACATTTATCTTCTTCGGCTTAAGGTTGCAGCACTTCGGCACCTGCCGGACCACGAATCATTTTTCCGGTTCTTTGGAGAAGGCAAACATAAAGACAATCGGGCGAATTACAAAAAGTATATAGAGCCCAATCTGGATGATGATGCCCGAGCCTTTTGGAACGGCAATGGCCCGATCGGCCATCTGATCCATGGGCCGC
>JAYSZT010000204.1:0-32405 GCA_043737915.1 Acidobacteriota bacterium | reverse complement strand
TGATTTTACCGCAGAGTTGCGGAGACGCAGAAAAGGAAAAGCGAAAACTTTATCGTTCGTCGTTAGTCTGTAAGTTTTGAGTTTTCACGATCGGAGTCACCGGCAGGTTTCCTTCGTAGGCTCCGTGCTCGAGGAATCCGATCTCGGAAGGTTTCCAGTAGCGGAAAAAGGCTTTGCCATAGATGTATTTTTCGGGAACGAGTCCCCAATATCGCGAGTCGAGCGAGTTGTCGCGGTTATCGCCCATCACGAAATAATGATGATCTTCGACCTTTTTAGCGGGCCAGCTTGGCAGGGATTGGTTATGTTCGGTATCGAGGTACGATTCCTTGAGTTCGACTCCATTCACCAACACGCGACCGTTCTGAACCTCAACGCTTTCGCCGGGCAGACCGATCACGCGTTTTACAAAGCTTTTGTCAGGATCGTTCGGGTACCAAAAGACAACGATATCGCCGCGTTCGATGTGCCCCCAGCTAATACTCTGGATCTTGTAATAAACAAGTTTATTGACCAGCAAACGCTCGCCATCGTGGAGCTGCGGAAGCATCGAGGTTCCCTCGACGACCACCGGCTGAACTAGGAATACGCCGAAAAGGATAAAAACAACGATGATCAGAAAAATATCACGCAAGAGCCGCAGGCCTTCTGACCAAATGCCCTGACGCGATTCTCTCCGCAGGTGCGTCACTTCGATATCGCGATCGTCCGAGGCGGATACGAACCCGAAATCAAATTGGTTTTTGCCCTTAAAATCGAACATAATCAAGCTATAGACGCACATCGAGCCTCTGGCGTTGGCCGTCAGCGATTCAACTTAATAATCAGCCTTTGATATAGGCTTTGTCAAAAGAAATATGAATGACGCCATAAGATCGCTGTTTCCCGCGGCCAGCAATTACACCTATTTGAATAGTGCGGCGATCTCGCCGATGCCCTTGACGGCGATCGGGGCGGTCAATATTCAGCTCGCTGACGTCTCAGCCAACGGCTCGAAAAATTATCAGGACTGGGTCGATACGAAAAACCGTGCGCGAACGATAATTGCCGAGATGCTCAAAGTGCGGTCCGAGCAGGTCGCATTTACGCGGAACACCTCGGATGGATTCGCCTCGATCGCCAACGGATTGCCGTGGAAAAAGGGCGATAATATAGTTAGTTTCGAGCACGAGTTTCCGTCGAATTTCTACCCGTGGCGTGGAGTTCGCGACGAATACGGCGTCGAGCTTCGCCTTGCCGCCGAACACGGAGGGCGAATCGATCTTGACGAGCTGATCGGCATGATCGATGGGAACACGAAACTCGTTGCGATCAGTGCGGTTCAGTACGCGTCGGGATTTCGTGCCGATCTGGAGCGGATCGGCCGTGCCGCCCGGGCGGTCGATGCTTTGTTTTGCGTAGACATTATTCAAGGATTGGGCGCGATGCCGTTCGATCTGCCGGCTCAATTCGTCGATGCTGCTTGCGGAGCCAGCCACAAATGGCTGTGTGCACCGGAGGGCTGCGGGATAATTTTTCTTTCGGATAAGGCACGCGAACGAGTGCGGCCGACATTTAACGGCTGGATAAGCGTCGAAACGCCGTGGGACTTCGCTGATCGGGAACAGCCTCTCAAATCAACAGCATTAGCCTGGGAATCAGGCACCGGCTGCGCCTCGCTTTTCTATGGCCTCGAACAAAGTGTCAAACTTTTGTACGAAACGGGAGCGGAGAATATTGAAAGCCATCTGTCCGTTTTGACAGATCAGCTGTGCGATCTGTTGGCGGGGAAAAACTACGAAATCGTCAGTTCGCGTCTGCCCGGTGAACGTTCGCAGATCGTCTGTATCAAACACGTCGACGCCGTCCACCCGAACGCCATCGCCGCTGAACTCCAAAACCAGAACATTATTGTCAGCCCACGTGGCGATCGGTTACGCATCGCTCCGCATTTTTATAATAATGCGGGAGACATCGACCGGCTGATCGATGCATTGCCTTAAAGAAGAGAAGCGATGTTCTCAACCCAAATAATGCTTGATTTGTGAGGCGTTTGCCGAATTGCGAGGAAAAAACAAGGTGCTATCGTTTTGATAGCACCGTAGATCTGCGAATTCAAAAAACTATTCGCCCAAAAGACGCTTTGGTGCGATATCCGGCGTGAATCCATCAAGATTTAATCGCGTCATGCCTCCGGCATCGGTGAAATTGGGGACGAGACTGCGTTTGTAGACGCGGCGATTGTAGAAGAGGAAACCGCCGGCGATACCGGTAACGATGGCAATGCCGAGGCCGAGAACGATCCAGAGCAGCGTAGAGACGAAGATGTCGGAGGTTGTATTAATGAAGGCGCGTTCGGCACGGCGGAGCAAAAACGGGTCGTCGCCGAGCCACTGAACGTTTTTTTCGTATTTGATCTGATCGATCAGAAGGTTAGCCGCTGCCGGATCGGATACGTCGAAAATGAACGTATTATAATTGCCGATCCGACGGTAAACGATCGCGGAATTTGGCCCGAGCTCGGCGAGACGTTGATTGATCTTAGTGTCGGCATCGATCGAAGCCTGCGGGGTCGAATACTCGACGATCAGCAGTTTGCCGGCATCATACGGAGCAGTGACGGCCTCGGTGCCGGAGGAAAAATCGATCAGATCGAACACCGGGCGGTCACCCAAGGCGGTCGTCAAGGAAGCCACATTGTGGGCAAATGTCGATCTCGGCTTTGCGCTTTCCCAGTCGGGCAAATGCTTGATCAAAACCGGAATTCCGTCGACGTCTGAGATTTCCTGACTTTTATATGGATTGGATTGTTGCGAAAGCCCAAGAACAGTGGCGGTCAAGATCAAAAAAACCGACAATATCAACCTTCTCGGCACAAAACCTTTTATTTCTGTAAACATTTCAAAATACTCCCAAGCACCGGTGCCAGACGGTAGATAAATTTTAGCATTTTTTCCAGCCAACGCACGTTAAACAAAAAGCGTCTCATAAGCGCACCATTTCGTATACCAAATACCGAGCCGCACACATTGCCCCACGTACACATCCGCGTTTGGATGAATCCCGAATATAGAACTATGTCCGTAAAAACCAGCATCGGCGTTGGTTTTCCGTGAGTAAAACACGCGTTTTGTACGCTATCGAACGGTTTGGCACGGCAATTGAGATGTAGATTGGCGTGGGGGGAAGTAAAATGACTACAGATACATTAAATTTTCCGGTATTTCATAGCGAACAGGGAATTGAATCGGACACCGTAAATTTTTCTACGAAGGTTGCTCTTAGCGACGTAACGAAGGTGGCTGATTTTGAACTGACAAAGGTGGCCGCAAATGGCGACATGGCCGCGTTCGAGGAGATCTACAAACGTCATCATAGGCGTGTCTACTCGATCTGTCTCAGAATGCTCCAGAATGCCTCTGAGGCGGAGGATCTGACGCAGGACGTGTTTATCCAGCTTTATCGCAAGATCGGAAGTTTTCGCGGCGACTCGGCATTTACGACTTGGCTTCACCGGATGACGGTCAATCAGGTGCTGATGCACTTTCGCAAACGTACCGTGAAATACGAAAAGGTTACCGACGAGGGCGAAACGCCGGATCAGGTCGTGACCGGAAGTTTGAATCCACAGCGGATGCAGATCGTCGATAAGATCGCACTCGAGAACGCGATCACGCAACTGCCGGATGGATATAAGAATGTTTTCGTCCTGCACGACGTCGAGGGCTTCGAACACGAAGAGGTCGCCCGCATCCTAGGGTGCTCGGTCGGCACTTCGAAATCGCAACTGCATAAGGCAAGACTAAAATTGCAGAAGCTGCTCAAGAAGAAGGCAAACCCGAGGCTCATCGGACTTAGTGCATAAAATACAAAGTAATCATGATTGGAAGGCTTCCCAGGAATGGGAGGCCTTTTTTGTTTTCTGCAGAGCGAATTAGGGGGAAATATTATCTGGAGGAGTCTCGGATAGGACGAATATTTGGCCTATCCGATACGAAAAATAGTAACTTGTCGCAGATAAACGCAAAAATGACGCGGATAAGAGGTTTTATTCTGCTGATCCGCGTCATCTGCAGTTTAATACTGCGAATGGTTGTGACACCGGCTTACGCAGGTGGCTCTGCCGTTTAGTAAGCGGCCGCTCCGGCTTCGGCAACGGAGTGATCTTGTTCGCCACTGCCGCCCGAGACGCCGATCGCTCCGACGACCTTGCCGTCTTTTTTGAGCGGGATGCCGCCGGCGAAGATCATTACCTTTCCTCCGTTCGAGGCGTGAATACCAAAAAACTGATCGCCCGACTGACTGTTGTCGGCGAGGTCTTTCGTGGTAATATCAAACGCTCTCGACGTCCAGGCTTTTTTGATCGATATATCAACGCTGCCGAGCCAGGCGTTGTCCATCCGTACGTGTGCGACCAGATTGCCGCCCGCATCTGCGACCGCAATGTTCATCGGCTGTCCGATCTCAGCCGCTTTTTTCTCAGCCGCCCCAATTATCCTTCGTGCGTCTTCTAAGTTCATAATTTATTTCCCCTTGTTTATTCTAATATTTAAGCTAGATCTAATAGATCAGTTCTGCGACGTTCATCGTCAAACGGATGCCATGAAAAATCGACATCGGCGGCTTCTATGAGCCATCGTCCGTTTACCCATTCTATCTCGTGGATCAGGGTACCCGTCGAGCTAACCGTAAACTCATCATACAACCAATCACCATGCCCTCGCTTCATTGAGACACCATCGAGAAGATATTTCTGAACGTTATGGTAACGGAATCGAATATTCCCATCGTGCCAGGCCCCAAGTAAATCAACGACTATCTCAACTTCTCGAATTTCACTATGTTCGCCAGTCGCGGGTTCGGTAATCGAAATCTTTTCTAGCCATCCATCATGCGGGCATTTTGAACGTCTGGGATCAAAATACCAATCGGATGTTGCTAGTTCGTAAGCTGATCGTGGAAAGTTATCCCTATTTAGCTCCAAATACTTCCGGTATCGATCGAACGCTCCCTCTACATCTACATTTCTCTGGCTCGAAAGAATAAACATTACCTATTCCTCGGTGATCAATATCTCAATATTTCGTTTACCGAGCTCCGCTACAAACTTGTCCGGATCGATAGCCTTTTCCTGAGGCGTGGCTCCTCGTGAAAGAACGTCGCCGCTGGCCATCATTTGGGCGATGATCGATGCGGGGAACGCGGTGGTTCGCATCATGGCGGACATTCCGGTTGATTCGTCTTGTTTGTCAACAATATCGTAACGGAGACGGGCGGGCACGGATGCCCGCGTTCCGACAACTTCTACGCGGACGAGGACGTAGTCGGGGCCGTCAGCAGGAAGATGTTGTTGGAGCAGGTCGCCAAAGACTTTACGCGGAACAACGTTTTGGAGATCGGCAATTATCGGCTCGCTCGAACAGAGGCCGAGGTCGATCATTGTTTTGAATTTGTCGCAGTGACCTGCGTAGCGGATCGTTTTGTAATCGAGCTCTTTTATCTTGCCTAGAAAGCTATCGGGCAGAGTCGATGTACCGCCTGAGGTTTGGAACGCTTCGAGCGGCGGGAATCCGTCGAACTCGAGCGACTCAAGTTCGGTCATCGAATCGACCTCGACGATCCGGCCATCGCGTATGACGCGAGCGACCTCGATGTATTCGTTTATGAGGCCTTCGACGGAGAACACGAGCTGATAATTGAGCGGTGGCTGTGGATCTTGCGGCAGGCCGCCGACACGAATGTGGATCTCATCGATGCTCTCGAATCTCGCGGCTCCGTGCATCGCCAGGATCGAAACCATGCCCGGAGCGAGTCCGCAGTCGGGGATGATATTGATACCCGCAGCTTTAGCGTCGGCATCGAGAGCGAGTTGTTCGTCGACGATGTAATTGTTGCCGCCCAGATCGCAGAAATTGGCACCGGTCTCGATGGCCGCTTTTGAGAGAGACACGTTGTACCAATAATTGACGCACGAGATCACCGAGTCGTGGCTGCGCATCAGTTCGACGACCGCATCATGATCCGAAGCGTCGATCTGCACTGCGGACACCTTTGGCGACCCGACGGCTAACGCGACCGCCTCTGCCTTTTCCAAATGGAAATCAGCAACAGTGACAGCCGTCACGTCGGGTGAATTATGAACCAAATCAAAAACCGCACCGTGGCCCATCCGTCCGGCGCCGAGAACTAAGATCTTCATGTATTTTTGTAAGTAGTTAGAAGTTAGAAGTCAGAAGTCAGAAGTCAGAATTTAGGAGTTGCTAGTTAGAGGCCGGAAGTTCCAAGTGAAGATCGTAACTCATACCAATGACTATTAGTTTTTAACTTCTACCTTCTAATTTCTCACTTCTATTGATCAATTCCAATCGTCGAGCGGTTCGGGCTCGAGGGCGGCGAGGGTTGCTCCGGCGTATTCCCAAACCTTCTTTTTCCAGACGGTCAATCCTTTAGTTAAACGCAGAGCTACCTGCGGGTGGGCGGCGTTGCGTTCGAGCCGGATCACCGACGCGGCGACCGAGACTTCGTCCGCGGGATTTTCTGTGACGGTCAGATTGACCGTACCACCGACGAGCGGCAGATTGCGCGGGAGATAAACGAGTGCTCCATCAATACCGATATTCTCGGTCAAACCTTCCTGGACGATCTCTTTTCCGCTGGCGTCACGCCATTTTATGCGGACGGGAAATGAGATCATATGCCTCGCGGCGTTTCGTCTTTCATCCATAATGTTGCCTCAGAGCACTACGTCAAAATTCGTGGCCAACTGTCTTGAAATATACGCGATTCTTGCTCGTCAAGTCTACACAAATCAAAAAAAATTAGCACGCTTAAGCGCCTTATAATCCTACAATTGCATATAACATAAGGGCTTGCGGTTTTTGACCGGGTGGACACGTCTGGTCATAAGTGGTAACCTCTAACAATGTTTCGACCTCAGAGGAAAGTCTGAGGGACGAGAACAGGCGGAAATTAATCCGCCGAAACAGTCTTCGTTGCGTGTGCGATAGTGGCTGATGACCAAAATCTCAGACACTATTTCTGCGTTTAGACGGAGTCGAATAAGACGGAGAATACTTAATGAAAAATCTCGTTAGAGCAGCATCGATTCTGTCGATCCTGAGCCTCTGCGTCGTATTTATTTACGCACAGACAACACCGATCCAGACGGAATCCAATCTCGCCATAGCGACTGATTCGCAGCTAAAAATTCAGAATAATATTTCAGATACTCGCTTTGTTAGTAATTTATTAAAAGATCAGATAAAAACTGCTGTAGCCGAAACGGCGACCGAGGCAGAGATTGATAATTTAGATAATTTAGACCTCGATAATGTCCAAACGAACGGTCAGCAGACCAAACAGACGGACACCAAGAAGTTAGTTAAGAAAACAGTTTCGACACGTGCCGCCGGCCGGGGTTCATTCTCAGCGACGGCATATTGCCTCAAGGGCAAAACGGCAATGGGCCACGGCGTTCGCCGCGGTATCATCGCCGCCGACCCGAGAGTTCTAAAACTTGGCTCGACCATCACAATTGATGCCGGCCCATGGAGCGGAACTTACCTCGTCTCAGACACCGGCGGTGCCATTAAGGGCAAAAAACTCGACATTTGGGTGCCAAACTGCTCCGAAGCCCGCAAATTCGGACGACGTAGCGTTCAGGTCTATTAGAAAACTTATTTAAGATAGTACTATATAAAAACAAGAACCGCTTCGAGAGATCGAAGCGGTTTTTTGTTGCCATGACCTCAATTGAAACGCACTATTTCAGATCCATTTCCCTTACCCAATTTAGGAATGAGTCTTCGTAGACGAGCCACGTCTGTGAGGGCGAAGTGCGCTTTGGGGTTTCGAAGATTCCGGATTCGCAGAGAGAGGTAAGGTACCTGCGAGATGGCGGCGGGACGATGATCCGGTGTTTCCGGATCAGTCGTTCGATCTCGGAAAGGCGAAGTTTTGGTCGCGGGGATAAATCCAATGATCGTTGTATGTGTGTCATGTTTGTTTTATGTAGTGTTTGAATTTAAGGCCGCACCACGCGGGAAAACCTAAGTGTAAATCCGGAAGATCCGCCTGCCTTCCACGAATCGGTCAAATCGTGACAAATCGATCATTTTGTGCCAAATCAGCAAAATACGTCAAACCGTGAAAAGTAGGGTTTCATTGCCTGCAATCTTTCGATAATCTGAATATAACGAACGAGAGATGGCATTGAGCGATCAGCTTATTAACGAAGCTTGCCTCAAAATCGTCCGATTGTTAGAAAATATCATACAGATAGAACGGAGTCAAGGATCATGACATTTACTGAGAACACAAAATTAAAGGCGCTTGCGATCGTCCATGTATTTGAGACTTCGCGTGCATTTGGCGATTATGCGGCCTGCGTCGTGCTCGATGACGGAGCGGGAATTTCGTACGGGATCAATCAATTTACGCATCGGTCGGGCTCGCTTGCCGCGGTCGTCGCGAAATATCTAGGGATCGGCGGCGTTGTCGGTGCCGGCGTATTGCTCCAAAACCTGACGGCATTGAGAAACACTGCCGCACCCGAGATAGCTCGTTTGTCGGCGAACGCAAACTTGAAAAAAGCCTTACGAGCGGCTGCGGTGACGCACGAAATGAAAGCGGCACAGAACGAGGTCGCATTCGAGCGATATCTCAACCCGGCGATCAAGCTGTGCGAGAAATACGGTTTCACGTCGCCGCTCTCGCTGGCGGTCGTTTACGACTCGATCGTTCACGGCTCATTTTTTCGAGTCGCCCGCGGCGTGCAGGTCGGCTACGGCAACGAGCGTGAATGGATAGCGGCGTACATTCGCCGGCGTGACGCGTGGCTCAAAAGCTTTCCGCGACTGGCCAAGACGCGTTACCGCACACGCTTTTTCCTAGTACAGATCACTATCTCCAACTGGAATCTGCGATCGCCCCTAAATGTTCGCGGCGTCAAGATCGCGGACGAAATTCAGACGGAAAGACTAAAGGCGGACTCTCGACCCGATTCCGTGACCGAGGTGATCGAAAAACCGGGAAGCTCGGTGGCAAAACAGATTGAGGATGCGGTCGGTGTCGCTACGGGCAAGTTCGATCGAGTCGAGAGTGTGGTGAGCGGCGTTGCGACGCGGGCCGATTCGGCAAAGTCGATGTGGACGACGATCGGCGGCACTCTGGGTCAGGCGGCGTGGGCGGTATTCGGATTTTTCGCCGGCCTGCCGCGAGAGGTGTGGGTGACGGTCGCCGTGATCGCATTTATTCTCGCCCTCGTTGATCTATATCGCCAGATAACTCTCGGAAAGATAAGGGAAGAAAGAGCTGTTTACCAGCGGCGGCGAAGTCGCGAACAACTGGCGTCGATTCGGTGAAGGTCCGTTGACGTTGAAAGGAAGAAAACACAGGAGACGTGATGAACGATTCGAAAAATATTTTACTGGCATGGCTGAGTTCGGTTTCGCCGATATTTCTGGCGATCGAGACACAGACTTGGATAACGGTCGTCACGGCGATCATCCTGCCGATAATTTTCTTTGTGGCGGGAAAGACGATCGACGTATTTCTGCAGATCTATCTGAAACGCAAGGAAGCAAGGTCAGAGGAGAAGGAGACATGAGGGCAATTTACAAGATCTACATCGGCATTGCCGTGGCCGTTGTTTTGGCCATCGGCATAGTTGGAGGATCGGCGTGGTCCGATCACCGCATACGTAAGCTCGAGGCCGAGGTAATAGAAGCGAAGTTATTAGCCGAGAAGAGCGAAAAGACATCGTTCGAATCGGAGAAAAAGGCAGCGGAATTTGCCGCGAAGACGGAATATCTCGAAGGTCAGATGGCCAACATTAAGACGATCGCGAGGAGGCAAGATGAACAATTGGAAAAGCAAAATACTAATACCCGCAGTGCTCGTGGTGATGTCGAGCGGGCTAAACGGACAGGTTCGATCGACACGGGAGCCGACGAGCTCTGCACAAAACTCGCCGGGCTCGGCCATCCGTGCTAGGTCAGGGCGAAGCGCGACAGCGACAAGCGAGAACGTTATCAGAGCGTGTGCCGCCGCTGCGGAAGAGCTTTCGAAAACGAGAGTGCTCGTCGCCGAACTTGAAGCAGAGAACGCATTGCTCGGCGGTCGTCTCGAGACCGAAAAGAACGCGTCGATAATTCTCGGAGAACTAAAGGAAACGCGAAAACACGAAGCTGAGGCTTTGCGATCTGCAATTGATGCGAAAAATGAAACGATCGCGGCGAAGGATTCGGTGATCGCCGCTCAGGACAAACTGGCCGCGTCACTAAAACGGAAAAAGGCCTCGCCGTGGTCGCGTATCGGAGGCGTGCTGATCGGTGCGGCAGCCGTTCTCATTCTGCGATAGATGACCGCCCAAAAGACACGAACCCGAAAATATCCGACGAAGTCGGCGTTTCCAAAATGGTTAAAGGCGACAATGTCGACGTGGACTTGGAACTGGCCTCATCAGCGGCTGCTATATGAAAAGCTGCATCTGGTAACGACCGGGAAATGCAGGCGCTTGATGATCTTTATGCCGCCGCGGCACGCGAAAAGCGAGACGGTAACGATCCGTTATCTGGCGTGGCGGCTCGAGTTAGATCCGAAGATGAACATTATTCTGGGCAGCTACAATCAAAAACTAGCGAATCGATTTTCGCGGCGGATCCGGCGGATCGTCGAGGAACGCGTGCCGCTCGCCAAGGATCGAAAGGCCGTGGATGAGTGGGAAACTCAGGCGGGCGGAGGTGTTCGGGCGGTTGGGGTCGGTGCGGGAATAACGGGTTTTGGCGGCAGTTTGATCGTGATCGACGATCCCGTAAAAAATCGTGCCGATGCCGAAAGTGCGACACGCCGTGACAACGCCTGGGACTGGTTCAACGACGATATTCTGACTCGCCTCGAACCGAACTCCGCCGTCATCGTTATTCAAACCCGATGGCACGAAGACGATCTTTCGGGAAGGATCATCAACCGAATGGAGAACGGCGGCGACACGTGGGCGATCGTGAACCTGCCGGCGCTCGCTGAGGCTAACGACGAACTGGGACGAGCGGAAGGCGAGGCAATGTGGCCGGAGCGGTTTAGTACGAAATACCTGCTTTCGCTTAAGAAGCAGATGGGTTCGTACTCGTTCTCCGCCTTGTATCAGCAGCGGCCGGTGCCGAAGGACGGCGGAGCGTTCAAACGTAGTTGGTTTGCGGGAAAGATCATCGATCGACCTCCCGCAGGACTGAGGTGGTGCCGCGGATACGATCTCGCGGTATCGACCAAAACCTCTGCCGATTACACCGCGAGTTTTCGCTGTGCGGTCGATCGACTCGGCAATCTTTATATTGCGGACGGATTCCGGCAGCGGATCGAGTTTCCGGAGCAGAGAAAGTATATCGTCGAGCGGATCTTGACCGAAACGAACACGATCCACGGCATCGAGGCGGCACTGCACGGAATGGCATTTGTGCAGGACCTCTCGCGTGATCAGCGGTTGATCAACCGTGCGTTCCGGTCGGTAAAGGTCGATGCCGACAAATTCACTCGCGCCTTAGTCTGGTCAAATCGGGCGGAGGCCGGGAATGTGTATTTGGTCAAAGGTCCGTGGATAGACGATTTCCTCGACGAGGCCTGTGCCTTTCCGGGCGGATCTCACGACGATCAGGTCGATGCGGTCAGTCTCGCAGTGCAAATGCTCGGCACGAAGAGCCGCGAGCTGATCACAACCTCATAAAATTAGGCGGTAATAAAAATGAATATAGACATAGAAGAAGCGATCGAAAACTTTCGCAGTCGAAGTGCTGTTTACGCGAAGAACGAACGGTATTACAGCGGAAATCATGATCTGGCGTTCGCGACCGACAAATTCAAAAATGCATTCGGGTCACTGTTCAGAGAGTTCGCACTTAATCTTTGTCCGGCAGTGTGCGATACGGTCCGCGACAAACTGCGGGTCACGCGGTTTTCGGTGGAGAGCCCGGAAAAGCAAGCCGAGGACGTGCGCTCACAATTAATGCGGATCTGGGGTGCGAACCGAATGCGGATACGTGCCGGCGAAATACACAAAGAAGCTCTCAAATGCGGCGACGCATATATGTTCGTCTGGCCCGACGCAAACGGCAAGGCGATGCTCTATCCGAACCGTGCCGCGAACTGCACCGTCACCTACGACGACGAGATCCCGGGCCGCGTTGTTCGCGCCGCTAAACATTGGCGCGGAGCGGACAAGCGAGTTCGCATCAATCTCTTTTACCCGTACCGGATCGAAAAATACATTTCAAAAGCCGCCGTCGAGGGAACAATTCCGCCCGCAACGGAATTCGTTCCCCTGTCAGAACTACCTGCGGTAGCGGGTGGTAAGAACATGAGAACGTCGAGAGGCGCGGCAGAATCTGAAACCCATCGGTCAAACATTCAGTCCACAACCCCTGCTTACGCAGGCGGTGCTGCCGGGGTTGTCGAAAATCCGTATGGCATGGTGCCGGTGTTTCATTTTTATAACAATGCGGACATCGGAGCATTTGGGCGATCGGAGCTCGAGGCGGCGATCCCGATACAGGACGGATTGAACAAATCTATGCTCGATATGCTGGTGGCGATGGAGTTCGCGGCGTATCGGCAGCGTTGGGCGGCGGGAATCGAAGTGCAGTTCGACGAGGCCGGGCATGTGATCGCACCGTACACCGCCGGAGTCGACGCACTCTGGATCTCGCAGAATCCGGACGCGAAATTTGGCGATTTTGCGACCGCGAACCTTGAACAATTTCTGAAAGTAAAAGACAGCTTTCGCGGAGATATCGCCTCGGTGACCGGAACGCCGCTTCACTATTTTATGCAGAATTCAACCCGGGCACTCGCGAGCGGCGAAGCCTTGAAAAAGGCCGAGTCACGATTTCTGGCAAAGATACGCGACCGTCAGGAGTCATTCGGACAGGTCTGGGCGGACGTGATGCAGTTCGCACTGACGGTCGAGGGCACAGCGACAACTTCTCAGCTGATCACCCAATGGGAAGACCCGGCTCCGATGTCCGACAAGGAGTTCCTCGAGAATATCCTACTCAAAAAGCAGATCGGCCTGAGCGTCGATCAAGCCTTGATCGAAGTCGGATATGGCAAAGCAGATGTGAAAGGAATGGTCGGTTTTGAGCAGTAAGCGCAACAGAGTGGTCAGCGGCCAAAAAGCCGGCCGCATTTTATAGACTCCGAGCAGACTAACTCGAGCAGACTAACTAATACTGTCTCAAAAAAACTATATCACCGGACGTAAACGCTATCGCGGTGTCAGGTAATGGTAATCGGCTTCTGATTGGGCATTGAGCGCTTTATTAATTTGGCTCCAGGTGAGCCAGAAACTGGATCCACCTGACATCGGCATCGGGTCGTTGACGAAGACCCCGCCGCTGGCTCCGTTGCGGGTGCCGGTGATGACGATGACGTGGCCGTAATCATTGCCGCCCCAGTTTTTATGAACGCTCGTCCAGATCGGGCCAAACGCGCTGAGGATGTACCAGAGACACTCGTAATCCATGATGCAGCTGGTGGAATTCCAGGGGGACATATCGAGTGTCCTCGCCAAAAGTGCGGCATTCGTCGAGTCCCAGGTCGAATTACGCTCGTACATTAATCGCGTCATTTCGACCGAGCCAGGATCTTTCATCGAGCCTCCGTTTGCCATCGAGTACGCATGCAGCATCTTCGAGGAAGCGTACCAACAAGATTTACTTTTCTTCTGACCGATAAGCGGAACACCCTGAACCTTTAAAGTTGCCATTTATTTATGCTCCAGAAATCAAATATTTATCATTACCCGCGGCCGCCATAACGATAGGCAAAACCGCTCTCCGACAGACTGATGACGATAATAATGAACCCTTTTGCACTAAATGTTAAAGCGGCAATTCAATTCGATAAAAACTATGAAAAATGAAACTGAAAATACAACACAAGAAACACCGCCGAATGGCGAGGCGATGATGGGTACCGAGGCGGTTCTAAAGCTGGAGGCGGAGAATGCGGAGCTTAAAACCGGGATCAGATTGTCGGCGGCGAAGGAAATGATGGTGTCGTCCCTGGCCCGGGCCGGGGCGAGGTCGCCAGGGCTGCTTTTCGACGTCGTAAAGGGCGATCTGCAATTCGCGGACGACGGTACGCTCGTCAATTCGGCAGCGATCGTCGAGAGGTTGACGCACGATCTGCCGGAGCAGTTCGGCGTCGGGAAGCCAACGGTGTCGATAGATGCCGGTGCGGGCCGTGTGTCGGCACCCGCTCTGACGAAAGATGCACTTTCACGTATGTCCGCGAGCGAGATCGCAGACCTCGATTGGGCAGAAGTGCGGAATGTTTTAGCCGCTGCGTAGGTGAACGTTCCGGGCGTTAGCTGAAAGTTCAGAAGGGGTTTTGGCTCAAGCCGGAACCGTAAGAGGCTAGTTTTCATTAGGTAATGCTAGTGGACATTAATAGAGAAGGAGAAAAGGAAAAATATGTCTTTAGAATTTATACCAACAGTTTGGGCGGCGAGATTGCTCGTCGCATTAAATGAGGCTCTCGTATATGGACAGACGAATGTGTGTAATCGAGATTACGAAGGCGAGGTGCGTGAGGCCGGCAACACCGTCAAGATCGCGTCGATCGGTGACGTCTCGATCGGCGATTATGTAAAGGACACCGACATCGCCGAGCCCGAGGCTCTGACCGATGACGATCAGACCTTGCTGATCGATCAGCAGAAGTATTTTAACTTTTACGTCGACAGCGTCGACCGCGCGCAGCAGAACGTGAATGTTATGGACGAGGCGATGAGGCGATCTGCGTGGGCACTTCGTGAGAAAGCCGATGCCTATATTGCTGACCTGATGGCGGTCGATGTGCCCGTCCTCAACACCCTCGGGACGGTCGCGGTGCCAAAGATTCCGACGAAGACCGACGCTTACGAATACCTGGTCGATCTCGGCGTTCTGCTCGACGAATCGAATACGCCGATCGACGGTCGATTCGTTGTCGTTCCGGCTTGGTTCCACGGGCTTTTACTTAAAGATGACCGATTTGTGAAGGCGGGTACGAGGCGTTCCGACGCAATGCTTGCCAATGGCGAGGTAGGCGAAGCCGCTGGATTTTCGATCCTTAAATCGAACAATGTTCCGAATACCACCGGCACGAAATACCGGATCTTGGCTGGACACTCGATCGCTACTTCGTACGTCGAGCAGATCGTCGATCTGCAAACCTATAACCCCGAGAAACGCTTCGGTGACGCTGTCAAAGGCCTCCACGTTTACGGAGCAAAGGTCGTCCGGCCAACCAATCTGGCGTGCCTGATCGCGAACAAGGCGTAAGGAAGTTAGGGACTAATAGAGTTACGGAGTTGCAGAATTGCAGAGTCGCGGGAAGTTATTGTTGCAGAAAACCAGGAATTAAACTTTGGAGCTGATCCTCAACACTCTCATAACTCCGTAACTCCGTAACTCTGCAACTTTCCACACCTTGGAGAACTATGGAACCAATTGAAAAATTAAAATTACTTACTGCGTGGGATTCGGAACCGGTGTTGTCCGCGGATGAGTTGGGCGAGACGTTGGCGGCGTACGCGGCGCCCGATTCCGGAGGTTTAGCTCCCGTCAGCGTAGACTGGACGCCGACCTACAATCTAAATGCCGCTGCCGCCCATGTTTGGTTGATCAAGGCAGCACGTGCGGCTGCGACGGTCGAGGTCGACCCCGGATCAGGCGTCGTCACCTCTAAGGTCTTCGAAAACTGCCGCGCAATGGCCAGGATCTTCGCAGCAAAGAGCACCGCGACCGTTAAGATCAGATAGATATATGCAGAAACGAATGTCAAAAAAACGGACGGCCAACCAGCCGTTCGTTTTTCATTCATTATGGGTTCATTCTTAACACGGGAACTTCTGTATTTGTCAGGAGTTTTTGACTTCTCGCTGATACTTGCATAACACATACGTTTTAAGTAATATGAATGGATGAACGAACCTATTTTAGCTAAGATCAGCGAACTGTTCCTCGCACTTTCCGACAAAACGCGATTGCGTCTGATCGGTCTGATGGCGGACGGGCCGGTTGCCGTAGGCTTTCTTGCGGATTCGATCGGAGAGAGCCAGCCGAAAGTGTCGAGACATCTTGCTTATCTGCGAAATGCCGGTCTGGTTTCGACCCGGCGTGAGGGAAAGAATATTTACTACGGCATTGAATGGCCAGACGACGAGATGGCGGCGGCAATTTTACGAGAGATCACTGGCATGAGAACCGCAATGGTAAGAGCCGATCGCGGAAAGGCAACCTACATATCTGCTGAAACAGATGTGAGAGAGTATGTGCCGCAAGAGATCGAGATCTATTTACTTTGATGGAGTCTCGGCTTTGTCATACGGACAGTGGCGGCAGCCGTTTTTGCAACAGTATCCGCGCTCGAGTAAATAATGGGCGGTCAACACCATCAATCCTTCGTCGAAATAGTAATCCAAACCTTCGACGAACTCCGTTTTCTTTTCAGGTTTAGTTTTGTCTTGCATAAAACGCGAGGAATTCACGGTTCCCCTCCGCTCCCAGAATGGGCGATTCTGTTAATCCTTTCACGGTAAAACCAACCGATTCGGCAAAGGAGTTTACCTCGGAAACGACGCGATCCTGCATGTCGGCGTCACGAACGATGCCGCCTTGCCCGACCTCGCCCTTCTCCACCTCAAACTGCGGCTTTATAAGCACGATAAATTTGCCGTCATCGGTCAAAAGAGGCAGGACGCCGGCGATTATTTTTGTCGCCGAGATGAACGAAACATCCATCACCGCGAGGCCGAATCGCGTGTCAAAATCGGATGGCTTGAGGTTTCGGGCATTCGTGTTTTCGCGGGAGTCGACCCGTGCATCGTTACGAAGGCTCCAGACGAGTTGATTTGTTCCCACATCGACCGCGACCACACGTTCGGCTCCGTGCTGCAAAAGGCAGTCGGTAAATCCGCCGGTAGATGCACCGATGTCGAGGCAGATCTGGCCGGACGGCGAGACCGCGAATGTTTCGAGTGCGTGTTCGAGCTTGATCCCGCCGCGGCCGACAAATTTTAGCTCGTTTTCGGAGCCCTTGATACGGATATTTGTAGCTGCCGCGAATGATTCCGAGGGCTTGTCGACGCGGCGTTCGTCGGCTAGAACGACGCCCGCCATGACTAGGGCTTGAGCCTTTACGACCGAGTCGGCGATGCCAAGATCTACCAGCAGTTTGTCGATCCTTTCTTTACTCATTCGTCGATCGCATCGGCCTGAAAATCTATGACCTCATCGCCATCTTCGCCGTCGGTCGAATATCGAATCTGGATCGGGCGGCAACAGACCTCGCAGTCCTCGATATAGGATTGTTCGCCCGCCGAAAGGTCGAGGACAAATGAAATCTCTTCCCAACAGTACGGACAGGTAAAAAAATGCTCGATCTCCATAAAGTTTCTCTAATCTTATGCCGGTTTCGGTGCGGCAAATTACAATGATATTCTACGAATGATAAAAGTGGAACGTCCACCAAACAATGACTGAAATCGGAACACGAACAAAGCTCTCGGGATTTGCGAAATATGCGTGGTTGATACTCGCGTATAACATCGTGGTCATCCTGTGGGGCGTGTTCCTGAGGGCGTCAAAATCGGGCGACGGATGCGGTCAGCATTGGCTGACTTGTCACGGCGAGGTCGTGCCGTCGGCGCCGGAACTGAAGACGATCATCGAATTCTCTCACCGTTTGATGAGCGCTCTCGACGGCCTGTTGATGCTCGTTCTGATCGGGTGGGCGATCTTGATCTGGTATCGGGGCCGTGAGCGGGCTTCGCGTTCCGCAATGCGAACTGCATTGATCGCGTTCTTTTTTGTTCTTACCGAAGGCGCGATCGGCGCCGGACTCGTCCTGACCGGAAACACCGCCGAAACGCTGACCGCCGCCCGTCCGTTCTGGATGGCAGGCCACCTGATCAATACCTTTATTTTGCTTGTTTTCCTGACGTTGACAGCACGGACAGCGAGTGGCGGCAAACAGCTTACGCTCCGAGTTGAGCCCAAATATCTCGCCGCTCTGATTGCCGGTGTCCTGCTCGTCTTTGCAGTCGGCATAACCGGGTCGATCGCTGCGCTTTCGAGCATGATTTTTCCATCGGGAACTTTAGCCGAAGGAATTGCGCAAGATTTTTCACCAACATCGAATATCTTGTTGCGGTTGCGGCTTCTGCATCCGATATCGGCGATCTTGACGAGCGTTTTTCTGCTGTTCATCACCGGTTGGCTCGCCAGAAAACGCGGCAGCGATCCGAAGGTCGTTCGGTGGTCAAACCTAGTTTCCATCCTTGTTCTGCTGCAGATCGGCTTCGGTTCGGCAACACTATTGATGCTCGCACCGATCGTGATGCAGCTCGGGCACCTGCTCTTTGCAGAGGCGATTTGGATCGCTTATGTGATGTTCGCGGCCGCGTTCCTGGCGTCGGAACAGAAAACGGCTGAGATCGAACTCGCTCGGTTAACCTAGATCTGGTGAGCCCAAGCTTTTCCTTTGGTGACGAGTGCGTCGAGAGCGGATTGGAGTTCATGATTTTTCTGCTCGAGTTGGTCGTCGGTCGCATCGGCGGGAACGAATATCGGTTCGGCGAAAAACACTTTCGCTTTAGAAAATGGCTTCGGTATTTGCAGTTTGTCCCAGCTTTTCATCGTCCAGTATTTTTGGGTTTCAACCATGAACGGAATGATCGGATTTCCGGTCTTTTTCGCTAATAAGGTCGGGCCGGGTTTTACCTCATATCGCGGGCCGCGGGGGCCGTCGATCGTGAAGGCGGTCGGATATCCTTCGTTCACGAGCCGGATCATTTCCACCAAAGCCCGCGTGCCGCCGCGCGTTGATGAGCCCTTAATTACACCGAAGCCGAACCGCTGAATAAACCGCGCCGTGTACTCCGCATCAAAACTGATCGAAGACATCACAACTAATGAGCGTCCGCGCATAAAATACGTGCAGCCAAAAATGCGGTCGTGCCAAGAGCAGACGATCGGCGAGAATGAACGCAGTTTTTCGTCGTGAATGTAGTCGTTGCCGTCGACCTCGAAACGTAGCGTCTTTCCAACTACATTCACCAAAGCGTAAAACAGCCAGCCCGCAAGACGAATAACCAAACGGTCGCGAAAGCTGTATTCCGAGAGCGCCGAAAACTGATAAACTTTGTTGCTTTTGTCCGTCACGGTTAGAAAATAACTATCAAGTTGGGTTATTATTTGCAACAACGACCTGCAGTATTTCGTAAAATCGACAACTCCCCAAAAAACACCTTATGCAGCGACAGATACTCATCATCGACGACCATGACGATCTCGCGACTTCGTTGCAAGAGGTTTTCTCGGTTGTCGGACACAACGTAAAGGTGCTGGAAAACCGGAAAGAGGCGATGCTGGCGGAGAATCTCGACGAATTCGATCTGGTGATCACCGATCTCGACGTAAAATCTACCGGATCAAAACCTGAGCAGCAGGGCGATGAATGCCTGCCTGATGTATCGCTAGCACAAGTCGGCGAACACGTGAAGGCGTTTAAGATCTGTGCGTCGAATTTTCGCCGCGACGAGTTCGACGAAGAGGAATTGAAAAATCTGGTAGCGACCGTTTTGGATTATAAGATCCGCTATGTCGACACTGAGCACGTGGTGAAAGACCTGCACGAGAATATTGAGTTCGAGCTGCCAAGTGCGATCTCGCTGATGCACGTGGTGCTTGAATACTTGATGAAGCGAGTAGAAAAACTCGGCGTGATCAAAGCCGAGCAATCCAATCTATTCGTTGCTCTCGACGAAGCTTTCGTGAATGCTGTGAAGCACGGGAATAAGTTCGACGCCCGCAAACTCGTTCGTATTACCGCTGAGGTATCGAAACAGGAAGCCAAATTCACGATCGAAGACGAGGGCGAGGGATTTGACGTTAAAAACATCCCAGACCCGCTCGACCCCGCCAACCTTTTCAAAACATCCGGCCGCGGCGTTTTATTCATCTACAACATCATGGACGAGGTCAAATATAACGACCGTGGAAATCGTCTGACGATGGTGAAGCGTTCCCAAGATCAAGATCAACCGTAAGGATCAGCCACATTTTAAGGAGATCTGAACGCAGATCAACCCAAAAAAAACCCGGACAAGGAACTAGTAGGTTTCCCGTCCGAGTTAGTTCAGGCCTTTCCTCACTTATTCTATAAGTTAATTCAGTTTCGCGAGTTCTGCTCGAATGTCTTGGTTTGTCGGACGGATCTTGTAGTCCATCTCGACCTTGACGAAGGTGACCTTGCGATTTTTGTCGAGAACGATGACGACCGGATGCGGAATCCCGTCGAATTGCTGTCCCGCGTAAGTCGGATCGTAAACGCCGTAGGCATCGATCGTTTTGTGACCCGGGTCGGAAAGGAGCGGGAAATTAACCTCGCCCTTGCCGTCTTTCGCGATCTTTTCCATCGTTACTTTTTGTTTGTCGGCGGGATCGACTGAAATTGCGTAGAGTTTTGTGTTTTCGTTCTTGCCTAGCAAAGTTCGCAGTTCTGCAAGCTGACGCATACAAAATGGACACCAGTATCCGCGGTAAAAGATAAGTACAACCGGCGAACCGGCGGCCGAAAGCTTAGTCTGCTTGCCGTTTTGATCGGATAGCGTAAAATCCGGAGCCGTTTCGCCGATCTTGATCGGGTCGCTCTTCGAACGCATCATCATGCCGTCCATCTTGTCGCCTTCCTTCATTATCATCGGCTCGGATTTCATGGTGTCAGGCTTCATCGTCTCCATTTTGCCGTCGTCCATTTTTTTGTCCGGTGTCGGCGTCTGGCAGAATGTCATCGTCCCGAGAGCCAAAAGAAAGGTCATCGCTAGAGGTATGTTAAGTTTCATATTTTTTGATCAAAGTATCCTGGCTAACTAATTGTGAAAACTCACTTTTTTATTCCGAAGAAGCACAAATTTTTACCAAGGCTTTGAAACGACCGCTCAGGGTTTATACTTTCAGTATGCGGGTAACAATTGCACAGATCAATACGACCAACGGTGACATCGCCGGCAACACAGCTCAGATAATCGACGCGATAAATAAGGCTCGAGCGGACGGCTCGGACCTCGTCGTTTTTCCCGAGGTCGTGACGCACGGCTATACCTCGCAGGATTGGTTTCAGGATGAGGACATAATTGCCGCATCGGGTGACTGTCTCGGGGAGATCGCGGCGGCAACGGCGGGGATCGCGGCGATATTCGGCACGATCAGGCCGACAGGCGATCGGAACGGCCGCCGTTTGTTCAATTCGGCAGCGGTGATGAGCGACGGAAAGCTGGTTGGGTTTGCGGACAAGACGCTCTTGCCGGAGTATGACGTTTTCGACGATCCGCGTTACTTTGAGCCGTCTGATCATCGAAGCGTTTTTGAGATCGGCGGCGTCAAGATCGGTGTCGTCGTGTGCGAGGATTTCTGGAACGATAAGACCTTTTGGAGCGAACGGCTTTACGAAAGCGATCCGGCGGATGAGGTCGTCGCGATGGGAGCGGACATGATCGTCTCGATCAACGCCTCGCCGTATAACAAAGGCAAGATCAAGCTTCGCTGCGACATGGTCGCTCACCGGGCAAAGTTGCAGTCCAAACCGATAGTTTTTGTAAATCTGATCGGCGGCAACGATGGGATAATTTTCGACGGAGCGAGCCTGATCGCTGACGAAGAAGGCGACATTATTTTGCAGGCACCGGCATTCGAGGAGTTTGTCGAAACGGTCGAGCTCGACGTCCGCAAACCCGACGCACGCGGCATTACCGGTGACGAGATCGAGTCGATCCGCCGTGCTCTTGTGCTCGGCATTCGTGATTACGCCCGGAAAAATGGCTTTACAAAGGCAGTTATCGGCCTCTCCGGCGGAATCGATTCGACGTTGGTCGCAGCTCTCGCGGCGGAGGCGATCGGAGCTGAAAATCTTCTGTGTGTGATGATGCCTTCGCCGTTTTCGTCCGAGGGAAGTGTGACGGATTCAGAAGAACTTGTGCGAAATCTAGGGTGCGAAAGCCGCATCGAGCCGATCTCAGCGACGTTCGAGGTCCTGCTCAAACAGATGAAGCTGCATAAACCGATCAAGGGCGGTGAAAGCCTGGCCGCCGAGAATATGCAATCTCGCATTCGCGGCGTGATCCTGATGGCGATCTCCAATGCCGAAGGCCGACTCGTGCTCTCGACCGGCAACAAAAGCGAACTTGCCGTCGGTTATTGCACGCTTTACGGCGACACAAATGGCGGTCTTGCCGTACTCGGCGATGTCCTAAAAACTGAGGTTTGGAAGATCGCACGGCAGATAAATATAAACGCGGGTCGCGAGATCATTCCTGAAAAGATCATTGATAAATTACCATCCGCCGAACTCGCTCCGAACCAGTTCGACCAGGACAGCCTGCCGCCGTATGAAGTGATGGATCCGATCTTGCAACTCTATTTCGAACAAAAAGCCTCGCCCACCGAAATAATCGCCGCCGGCCACGACCCCGAACGAGTGTATTGGATCCTCAATAAAGTCGAGCATCCGGCCAACGAATTCAAACGCCAACAACTCCCGCCGACACTGATAATCTCAAAAAATGCGATCGGCGTCGGCAGAAGAAGGCCGATCACGCATAAATACCGAAGGGATGTGGGGTGAGCACTGTTAGGGGTCAGAGTAACAAGAGACCGGCCCAAAATAAATAATTGTAATTCCACTATAAATATTTATAATATAAGCACGTTCACAATCTCCAAAAATTCTTGATAAGGGGTAGCTTTATGAAATTCACTAGGCTGATCTTCCTAACCTCATTTTTATTGGTTTCCGCAAATATTTCCCATTCGGCGGATCTGCTTCAGTTTACCGCGAAGGCGGGGTTTGTTCAGGCGGACGATATTATTGTCGAGCACAAACTGGTGGATGACGGGCACAAGCTGTTGCTGATCGGCCAACAGAATATCCAGCTGTGGGATGTAGCGAGCGGAAAGCTCGTCAGCACGACGCCTCATCATATCGCTCAGTTCGGGCCGAAGGGATTTGTCAGCAATTTGTTTACTCTTGGGCTGGTCGAGCTTTTTACCTGGCGGCCGTTTTACGTCGATCCGGCTGGTAAATGGATCGCCACGATTGAAAAAGCGAATGCCAACGTCGATCATAAATCCGTCGTCATCCGCGACCTCACTTCGGCGGAGCAGGTCGCGACTTTGGACTTGCCGGAGATATCGACGGATTACATTTCGTTCGACGAGAAAAATGGCGAACTATTGACGTTCGGACAGACCGGTCAGGCCGCAGCTCTCGCGAATTGGAGTATAGACACGTTCAAACTTCGCCGCAAGATCGCTTTCGACGATTACGAATGGCATCAATTCCTTGATGGCGAACGTAAAATGGTGGTCGGCTCCGGCGATTCAAAAACAGTTTGGTCTGGCGGGAACGTTAAGCAGGGCGACCGGCTGACGCTTCGCGATGTTAAGTCGGGGGCGGTCGAGAAGGAATTTACCGCAACGGGTCTGCTCCCCCGATCGCCTTTTCAAGAGACGACAATAAGCGCTGATGAAAAATTTCTCTTTTCGAAACGAGACGACCGCTTATTCGTCTGGGAGATCGGCGGCAACGGCCAACCGCGGTTCGAGATAACCTCAGGCGACCCCAAATCGAAAGCTAAATTTATTAGAATCATAGGCGGCCGCTACATCGTTTCGTCGGTCGATAAAAAATTCGTTATCTACGACATTGCCGGTAGCGGTTCACCGCTTTATTCGATATCGGCGAAGGTTCCGACAGATTCGATCCTGCTCTACGATTCCACCGCTGACGGGAAATATGTGGTCTTCGCTGACGATAGTGAGGCGACCGTTCTCGAAACGGGCGGCAACGGAACGCCCCTTTACAAGATAGCTCGCCAGAGCGAAAAAGAGCGGTTTTCCACGATCGCGTTCTCAGAAGATCCGGATTATCTTTTCATCAGTCGGGTGAACCGTAGCGAAAAACGGCCGGATCGGACTGAGTTTTACGATATCAAATCGGGAAAGATCGTTTTTGAAATTCCGACAACTCTCGGTTCAGACGCGAAATCGACACCGAGCGGCAAATTCCTATATTCCACCAAACTCGGTAATGTGACGTTCTGGAACAATGACGAAAAACGGTTTTTCAACATACCGCTTGAGGTCGATACGCCGTCAGTGAGCTACGATCCGCATTCCACCGTCTACGTCGATACGACGCCGTACAATGCCGAACGAATATCTATCAGCCCTGACGAGAAGTATATTCTGCGTTACGGTGACGATGTCGTCTCGGTTTTTGATATCGAAACGGGAAATGAGGTGCAATCGATATTCGATCGTCAAAAAGTAAAATACGATAAGAATAATAAGGTGAAAAAGAGCGGCCTCGGCGATGCCGCCTGGGCAGCAGACGGACGCGCGGTCTACGCCTTCGACACCGGAGGTTTTCTCGGTCGGCAGCGAACCGTCAGTTTTTGGACACGGAATTAATTAACTTTTGCAAGAAGTCGTAGAAGCTCCGTTCAATACTCAGCAACAGTTGCTGAGTTTAACTTGAACGGAGTTTTTATATGTCTAAATTTGATAGTCCGCTGAATAATATTAAGATCGCGAGTCCGTGTTCGGCGGATTGGAATGCGATGTACGGGGATGACCGGAAGCGGTTTTGCGGCGACTGTAAGCTTAGTGTTTACAATCTTTCGGGTATGACACGCGACGAGGCCGAGACGCTTGTGACCAATGCCGAAGGCCGTTTGTGCGTGCGTTATTATCAGCGTGCGGATGGGACGGTCATCACGGCGGATTGTCCGGTTGGCTGGGCAAAGATCAAGGCACGGACGAAAGTGTACGCTACCGCGGTTGCGTCAATGCTGATCGCTATGTTCAGCGGAGTTTTTTTTGTCTCGATGTTTTCAAAGAATACGGCGACGAAGATAGGGCAATTTCTGATCCCGCTTTCGACCCCGATCCCGCAGATGACGATGGGAGCGGTTGCCGTTTCGCCCACGCGACCACTGATGGGCAACGTAGTTCAAGGCGATATTTCAGGGCCGTCGACGACCACTAAGACCAAAACGATGACGCAGGTTGGTGTCGGCGATTCGATTCGTAAGACCTCGACAGAGTCGGCGACCTATCGCGACTAGTTCGTCACGTAATAGCCTTGTCTGGCCCGGATCTTGGCTGCCGGTTTGGCCTCAAGGCCGACTTCGAGTTTGACGAATTTGTTCACCGGGTAAGTCGCGTCGGAATAATACTGGACGAGATACTGAGATCGGAGTTCGTTGGTTAATTGGCGAAAGATACGAACGAGTAACTCTTTATTTTTTCGCGTATTCGTATCGTTTTGCAGTTTGTCTTTGAGATCGACCGGTGAGAATTTCGGCAGGAACGCCGTTCCGCCGGTCGCATCAGCGAAGAGCTGCAAATTTTCCTGCCCAAAAACGCTCATTTTGTTCAGCAGGTACGAACTACCGCCGGGATTGATCGAATAGTGAACGGTGTCGGCGTCCTGCAGACCTTTCAAAACCTTTGCCCGCTCAGAAACCTTTGCCGCTTGCTGGGATTGCAAAACCAAACTTCCTAATTTTTTAAGATCGACATCAGGGGAACCGTCGACTATCTTTCGCTCAGTGGCTCGCTGAACTTTTTGCAGACCAACGCTGAAGTTATCGTCGCCGTCTGAGATCACGACGATCACTCGCCGGCGACCGGCCGGAGCATTGTCGTTCAGATAGGTCGTCGCCGCCCGAACGGTGTCAAAGTAGGCGGTTGCTCCTTTCTGCGGAAAGATCGATAGAATGCTCGCGATCGAGCGTTCGGCAGTATCGCGTGGCTGTATCATCATCGGTTTTTGGCCGACGGTGAATATCGATGCCCGGTCGTTTTCCTTCATCACATCACGGAGAAATGCGGCGGCGGTTTCCTGCTCGAAACGAAACATCGTATCGGTACTCGCTGAGACATCGAACAACACGGCGATATCGAGCGGCACGACCTCGGCACCGCCGACGTTGTCGATCACCTGATTTCTATTTTCCTCTGAAAGGCGAAAATCTTTGGCAGTCAATCCGAGAACCGGTTCGCCGTTCGCATCCGTTACAGAAACCGGGACAACGATAAGTCGCGAATCGACCTTTATCACCTCGCCATCATCGTCAGGAATTGGCGGTGTCGGCTTTGCGGTTTGAGCGCTCGCGGCGAAGGCAGATGCCAATATCGTAAATATTAAGAGTGCTGGATATGAATGTCGGATCTTTCGCATTACTGTCACCTCTTGGATTCTCGAAGACAGGCGGGAAACAAAGTAAGAGGGCATTGAGACGGCATTGTATAGATATGCCGTCTCGGATGCCCTCTTTTCAAATCGAATTATTCCTCTTCCTGAGGGTCGGTCGACGATTTAACTTCGACGTTCTGGTTGATGCCGCGGCTCACAAGGAGTTTGACCTCAACACGTCGATTCTGCTCGCGTCCCTCGCGGGTCGTGTTATCGGCAACTGCCTGCAGTTCGCCGTAACCGTACGAAGTGCTCATGCGGCGAAGCGGGATATTATGATTTTCGATCATATATTCCTTAACAGCCTGTGCACGGCGTTCGCTCAGAGCTTTATTCTTTCGCGTGTCGCCCTCTGCCGAAGCAAAACCGGTAACCTCGATCGCATATCCTTTCAGAGTCAAAGCGGTCGTAGCAACCTGATCGAGCGACGCTTTTCCTTCCGATGAAAGCACGGCACTGCCGACCTTGAAGTTAACCGTCGCGGTGGTCTGGACGACATAATCGTCAAGATCCGAGATGCGTTTGTTGGTAGCGTTTACGCCTGCAACTGCGGCATCAGCCGTGTCCTGAGCAGCCTTCGCACCGCCTTTAGCAGCATTCGAGATCGCCATCAGTTCGTCGATCTGACCGGAAACGCGTTGGGCGTTCTGCTCAGCAGCAGTCAGACGTTCCTCAGCCGGACCCACGCGGGCATCGATCGACTGAGCAGTCATCATATTGCTCTTGTCGAAGCGAACCTTTCTAGCCGAAACGTTCCCCGCACTGTCACCGACGCCTTCGATCTCAAGATTGAGGCCGCGGACGATCGAGCTGACAGGATATTTGTCGCCACCGAAGAATGCGTTATTTTTGATGCTCGCATTTGGTTCGATCACCACTTTTGTATCTACACCGACGCTGTCGCGAACTATGAATGTGTTCTGATCACCTTTGGAGACGACCACGCCTTTGAGCTTATATTTCTGTCCGGCAACTGCCGAACGAAGCTGAGCGTCTTGTGCAAATACGCCAATAACACCGATTGATAAAGCTAGAATTACTACTGAAAGTTTCTTAAACATGAATTCCTCCTAATATAGATAGGTTGTTGATCTAAGGACACCGTAAATGTAGACGCCTTATTAACGTGATGGGTTGTTTGTGAAATGATCCTTTCGATTCGCTCAGAAATATATATCGCAAAACGATTTATCTGCTCTTAACTTCGGTATGTGATGAGCAAACCGAATAACTATCAGGATCAGCGTATCAGGGGGAACGCCGAAAACTCGTTCAATGTCGTTAGAATAACCCATTTGGGCCACTATTTCAACTGAAATTAGTTAAGCGAGGTCGTCATACTTATTTCACGGCCTCATACCTCGAAAGTTGCATTTTCTAAATATCGCTTGAGATACGCCAAAAATTTCTCAGCATCAGAGCCGTCCACGATGCGATGATCATAGGTCAGGGCAAAGTATGCCATCTGCCTGATCGCCACATAATCGTCCCCGTCCGGCGAGGTCAAAACCTTGGCCCGTTTCTCGATCGTACCCACGCAAAGTATCGCTACCTGCGGCTGATTGATGATCGGAGTGCCGAAAAGGCCGCCGAAGACTCCGGGATTCGTAATCGTGAAGGTGCCGTTCTGAACTTCGTCCGGTTTAAGCTTTTTGGTACGCGCCCGGTCAGCGAGGTCATTCGCGGTTGTTGCCAGTTGGGCGAGCGAAAGCGTATCGGCATTTCGCAGGACGGGAACGATCAGTCCCCAGTCGAGTGCAACCGCCATACCGAGATTGATGTCGCCCTTGTATACGATCTGATCGCCGTTGACCTGGGAATTAACGATGCGATGTTCGCGGATGGACGCGGCGACTGCCTGGAAAATAAACGGCATGAACGTCAGTTTCGTACCGTACTTTGCCTGAAAATCCGCCTGATTCGCCTTACGAAACTTCGCAACGTTCGTCATGTCGATTTCATAAACGCTCGTGACGTGAGCCGAAGTCTGCTTCGAAAAGGTCATGTGCTCGGCGATTTTTTTACGCATCACCGTCATATTCTCGACGCGGTCCTCGGTCGTGACAGTCGGTTGGGGTGCATTGAACTGCACCTGCGGCTTCGGGAACGAAGGGCTGATCGCTGGGGCACTTTTCACAAGCAGATCCTGCGGACGCAGCGCAGCACCGGTTTCGAGGAATGACATAATGTCGCTCTTCGTCACGCGGCCGCTGATGCCGCTGCCCGGAATGCGTGTGATGTCGATACCGTGTTCCTTGGCGATGTTGCGGACTAGCGGACTTGATCTCGTGCGGCGAAGCTCATCGAGCGTCGCATTCCCGTTCGAGCCGCCATTCGAAGCAGCAGCGGCGACTGCTGCCATCGGAGCGGCGGGAGATGGAACGGGTGCGGGAATATCTTTCACAACTTCTAACTTAGGCTCAGGGCTCGCGGTCGGTTGCTCGCTCGCCGAACCTTCCGCTCCCACGAGGGCGAGAACGGAGCCGACCTCGACGGTTTCGCCTTCCTGAACGTTGATAGCGAGCAGAGTTCCGGCCGATGGCGAAGGAACCTCGGCGTCTACTTTGTCCGTTGATATCTCGAGCAGCGGCTCGTCTTTTTCGATCTTATCGCCGACTGCCTTGAGCCATTTTGAGACGGTGCCTTCGGTGATCGACTCGCCCATTTGCGGCATCACGACCTCGGCCGCTTTACCCGATGTAGCAACAGCGGCGGGAGGAGCGACGGGTTGTGCCGGCGGAATTGCTTCGATGATTGTTGGCTCAGGTACGGACTCGACGGCTGCCGCTACGGGTTCGGACGATTCGACTATCACCGGAGCTTCACCCGTTGCAGTGTCGTCCGCGGAGGGCGCCGTTGCTCCGGCCTCGCCTTCTTCGCCAACAACGGCCACGACGGTTCCGACCTCAACCGTTTCGCCTTCCTGATGACGGATCTCGAGCAAAATGCCGGCTCCCGGGCTCGGAACTTCGGCGTCGACCTTGTCGGTCGATATTTCAAGTATCGGCTCGTCCTTTTCGATCCGTTCTCCGACTGCCTTTAGCCATTTAGAGACGGTTCCTTCGGTGATCGACTCACCCATCTGCGGCATCACGACTTCTACGCTCATAAAATCTCCGTACGAAAGCTCAATATCAATTGAATAGAATACAAGAAAAATCGGGAGTAAGAAAATGGCAATCGGCTAGGCTTGATCAAATGCGGGTCTTCACAGCCCGGACGATCTGATCGAGCTGTGAAATGTTGTCGGGTATCGTAAACTTGCCGCCTTGCTTTAATTTCAAGTCGAGTCCCCGCGGTTCGCCGGCGGCGATCGTCTCGATCTCGGTCCAAAGATAACTGTGTTTGCGAAACTCGATGCCGTTCTCGTAGATCTTCACCAGATTTCGCCGCTGTATCAGCCAACTCGAAAGAGTCACGACATAAACGAGTAAAAATGACGACGCGAGCAGAAAGTAGACAAAATTCTGGAAGTAATAAAAGGCGAACATCATCGCCAGAAAAAATACGAACGACAGAATCACCACAAATACAGCTCTCTGTAGATACGCTGCCTGGACACCGAAAATGTTGACTATTCTTCCAAGATCTTGATCCGAATTCGCCACTAGACCTCCGCTGTGGTCGGATCGATGATGGCCTTGACCTCGGAAACCCGATTGGCCGGGAATCCGCCGCGGGTTGCGTGTTCGCGAACCATTTCCTCATTCGGGGCGATGTAAACGCAGTATATCTTATCGTCGGTGACGTAGCTCTGCACCCATTGAATCTGCGGGCCAAGTTCTTTCAGGACGCTGCAGGACGTTTGCGACACGGCCTGCAACGCTTCAGCAGGCGAATTTCCAACTCCGGCAATTTCACGTTCGATCACATATTTAGGCATATTTAATTCTCCTTGAAGATACTAACTAAAAATTTCCGCAAATAGTAGCAGAGATGTGCACGGCAAATGTAACTAAATCCGGGATTGCTATAAAATAAAACATCTTTGATAATTCGTGCGTATTACGACTTCAAATCTCTTTGCTAAAAACCATAATTCAATGAAAAGAAACTCGCTACTCACTGTCGTCCTTTTGCTTCTCACTTTATCGATCTCGACGCTCGCTCAGCAGCCGGCATTCACAGCTGCCGATTATGCACGGGCCGAGAAGATGCTTAATTTTGGCACTGCACCATTCGTTGACCGTGCCGGTGGTCGTCCGACATTTTTGCCTGACGGGCGCTTCTGGTACCGTGTGATGACCGCGACAGGCAGCGAATACGTGATCGTAAATCCGGTCGATGGGAAAAAGCAGACCGGTGCGACGCTCAACGCGATCGGAGTTCCGATGTCGATCGACGGCGGGCCGGGAAGATTTGCCGGCGGAAATGCGGTTAGTTCACCGGACGGCAGCAAATCAGTTTTTATCAAGGATTTTAATCTCTGGGTGAAAGACATTTCCACCGGAAAAGAGAATCAGCTCACGACCGACGGCGTCAAGGATTTTGGTTACGCGACGGATAACGCCGGATGGAAACACAGCGACCGGGCAATCGTTCTGTGGTCGCCGGATTCGAAGAAGGTCGTCACCTTTCAGCAAGATCAGCGGAATGTTAGCGATATGTATCTCGCGACGACTAACGTCGGTGCCCCCAAACTGGAAGCATGGAAATATCCACTGCCGACCGACAAAGAGATCATAAAAATCCATCGCGTAATAATCGATATCGATACCGCGAAGGTCGTCCGGTTCAAGATGGCTCCGGATGATCGCCGTGGCACTCTGTGCGATGACATTGCATGTGACGGCGAATTTGGCGACAACGAATGGAGCTCCGATGCGACGAAACTCGCATTCGTCTCCAGTTCGCGTGATCACAAGAGTGCCAAATTCCGAATTGCCGATACGGCGACCGGCGACGTTCGAGACGTCTTCGAGGAGATCGTTCCGACCCAATACGAATCAGGGCAAGGGGCTGCGAACTGGCGGTTTCTTCCCGACACTAACGAAGCGATCTGGTACTCGGAACGAGACGATTGGGGACACCTTTACCTGTATGATCTGACGACCGGCAAGGTAAAAAGTCAGATCACGAAGGGAGCGTTCGTCGTTACAAGGCTCATCAAGTTCGATGCGAAGGCACGCGTGCTATTTTTCGAGGCGAATGGCCGCGAGGCGGGCCGCGATCCATATTTCAGCCATTTTTACCGCATCGATCTCGATGGAAAAAATCTAAAACTCCTCACGCCCGAAGATGGCAATCACCAAATATCGATGTCGCCGGATGAGAAATATTTCGTCGATAACTATTCGAAACCCGACGTGCCCCCGGTCGCGGTGCTTCGCGATATGACCGGAAAATTGGTCGCGGAACTTGAGAGAGCTGACATATCACGCCTCAAGGCGACCGGCTGGAAACCGGTCACGCCGATCACCGTCAAATCGCGTGACGCCAAATGGGACCTTTACGGTCTGATGTTCACGCCGACGAATCTCGATCCGTCGAAAAAATATCCGGTTATCAATTACATCTATCCCGGTCCGCAGGGCGGCGGAGTCGGACCGCGATCATTTACCGCTTCGCGGAGCGATCATCAGGCATTGGCTGAACTTGGGTTTATCGTGGTCATCATCGACGGAACGTGTAATCCGGATCGATCGAAGTCTTTCCACGATGCTTGCTACGGCAATATGGCCGACAACACGCTCGAAGATCAGATCGCCGGAATGAAACAGCTCGCCGCGAAATATCCGTACTTGGATCTAACGCGGGTCGGCGTTTGGGGACACTCCGGCGGCGGTTTTGCGACCGCGGCGGCAATGTTCCGCTATCCGGATTTTTATAAGGTTGGTATCTCCGAGTCAGGCAACCACGAGAACCGTAACTACGAAGACGACTGGGGCGAACGATACATCGGTCTGCTCTCAGGCGACAATTACGAGAAACAGGCGAATCAGGTCTACGCGAAAAATCTGAAGGGGAAACTCCTGCTCGCCCACGGTGCGATGGACGATAACGTGCCGCCGTACAACACTTACCTCGTTGTCGAGGAACTCGTGAAAGCGAATAAGGATTTTGACCTGATCATTTTCCCGAACGCCCGCCACGGCTACGGTCCGGCAACCTTGTACATGATGCGCCGCCGC
>JAYSZT010000203.1:0-18560 GCA_043737915.1 Acidobacteriota bacterium | reverse complement strand
CATTTGAAAAGAACTAACGCGGCGATCAGGCCGATGCCTACCTTTACCGTCAGGAAAGGCCCGTCCCCTATATCGAGTAGGCTTGCCATTAGCTGGTTGCTTTCGGTCGCGACACCGTTGCGGACCCAAACGATCGTGAGAAGGGCGTCAAGCAAATTCAGCATGAAAAGTAGAATCGTGGGCATCAGTAAAGGCATAAAAGACGTTTCTCCTCGCTTAACCTTGTTAAAACTCACCCCGTAAACAACTTAACCCCCGACTTTTTAGGGTCGGGGGTTAAGCAGCATTTCAGGAATTACAAAACTGTCGTTGACGCTTTGAGTATAGTTCTAATAGATCTGGATTTCAAAAAAATTGCACATTTTTATTTTTATTTTTTTGGTGATAATCTGAGGCTGTAATTCCAGTCGCATCGTTTTTGGACAACCATTACGTGATAGTTTGACTCAAAAGATGCGGCCTAATCGATGCGAACGAAAATGCATCATGTTTGTATGACTTTGGAGAGATCGATCATGAATAGAATATTTAATATCAAAAATTTAGCAGCATTTTTTGCCCTATTGCTCGTTATCGGCTCAGCCGATACGTTCGCACAGAAGCGAAGGCCGGTGCTGAAAAGACGGCCAGTTGTGAAGAAGGTGGTAAAGCCGGCGATTCCGGTTTACTCCGTCGATAACGGAACCATTCTGCGGGCGAAGATGAATCAGACCTTGTCATCAAAAACCGCGACGGTCGGCTCGACCTTTACGGCGCGGATCACGGAGTCGGTGTACTCATCATCGGGCGTTGTCGTCATTCCTGAGGGTTCGACGCTGACGGGCCGCGTCGATTCAGTAAAACCGGCGAGAAAAGGCGGTAATGTTGGCGAGATCGACGTGAAATTTACGTCAGTTCGCCTGCCGAACGGCAAGGTGCGAGCGATCAACGGTTCCCTAACCGATCTCGACAGCAAGAGCGCCAAAAGTGATAACGAAGGTATGGCGTCGGGCGATAAAACGAAATACCGCAAAGTGATCTTCATCGGCGGTGGCGGTGCAGGCGGTGCGATCCTCGGCGGAGCTATCGGCGGCGGCAAAGGCGCTCTGATCGGCGGCATCCTCGGCGGCATCGGCGGCTTTATTACAGAAACTCAAACCAAAGGCGAAGAGGCGACCGTCAAATCCGGTACTGAATTCGGTGTTTATCTAAACCAGAGTATCTCGCTTCCGAGATTCGTTGAGGTCAATCAGTAATACTAATTCTTAGAAAAAAGAAAAAGAGCCGGACGCGATCGTTCGGCTCTTTCATTTTAATTTCGCTTTAAATTCACACTGAGTGAACCAGGAATTCCGGGGTAACAATGGTCGGGGCAAAGAATCCGGCCGAGTTGTTGAACATTTTAATGCGTGCCTGTTTGCGGACGTTAGCGATGTGGCCAAAATTCCACGTGACCAGATAGTCGATCTTGTGGAACGAAGCGAGAGCAACGTGGATGGCATCGCCGATGTACTTACGTTGAAAGATGCCTCGTTCGATGTAACCTTCGGCAAGGATCGAAACTTCCTCGGCTAATTCCAGCTGCTCGAGCGGTTTGAGCAAATTCAGATAGCCGCTGCGATGCGGTTCGGCGATACGTTCGATCTCCCGCTGAACCAGTATCGAGCTGAATGCGTCGTACTCTGCGAGTTCGTGTTCCCACCAACGGATCGTCAGATCGCGGCGAAACGGGTCGCCGTTATCGAGATACGCTCCGACCACCGATGTTTCGAGGTAGAGACTAATCTTCATCTCAATTAGTTTAGTTTTGCGGAGCTACGGAAGTAAAGGTTACCTTTGAATTCTTGAAATCAAAGGTGAGCCGGTAATTTTTGAGGAAATTGCCGCCCAGAATTCCGGCTTGTTCAAAGCCGGACGCTTCGTTGATGATGTCGAGATCGAGTGCGATCGCAGAAACCCTGGTCCTCGTATGAGTGCCAAAGGTGACTCGCGGGAGCATAAAGCTCGAGACATTTTCTGTAATTCCGGCGGACCCGATGACGCGCAGTTTATCGGCCGCAAGATATTGACTGACATTAGCCGAGTTAGCGACGCGGTCGGAAATTACGGAAACGCTGGCTCCGGTGTCGACGATAAAATTGAGCTTGGATTCGATACCTTCAAGCTCGACCTCACCACTTAGAAAACCGCTCGAGGTAAGGCGGAGCGGCAGTGAAAGTTCCGGTTTTTCGCGAAACTCGACCTCGTCGATTCCCTTATTTGAAAGTGAAAATGTGAGTTCGCCGTAATCGATGGTGGTTAAGAATTTTGAGATCATCGAGAGCCCGATATAGCCGTCGACTTCCTGCCCGGAGTCGTGAAACTTTCGAATATAAACCGGAACATTCTTAACGCTGGCATCACCGATATCAACCTGATTCAGAAATCCGTAAACGATCTCGAAACGTCCGTCTCCTCCGATACCCCTGGCAAAACCGCCTTTGGTTATCGTCTTGATGCCCATCTTTTTTGCGGTTTTTTCCGAGATCACGGTAATACCGGAGCCGGTGTCGAGCACAAAACGGAGGGCTTCATCGCGGCCGTTGACCTTGAGGTTAATAATGGGCCGATTGCCAACGAGGTCAAATTTTACTTTCGCTCGCTCCCGGCCGACCGAGGCATAAAGCTTATCCCTCTGCCCGAGATACCGCAGAAAATTTATCAGTCCTTTTATTCGAGCTCGTCGCTCATCGTCGGTGTTCTTTGACGCGCTGAGAAATCGATAGTAAGCGTCGGCTGCGTCGCGGTAACGCTCAGCCCGGGCGGAAACCTGTGCAAGGGCGAAAAGATAATCGGGTTCGTCAGGTTTATAGAGGTCAGCTTCCTGAAGATTTTTGAGACTCTCGTTAATGTTATTCTCGTAAAAATCGAGCATCCCAAACCCGGCCCAAGCGAGATCTTCGCGGCGGTTCAATTTAAGAGCGTTGAATAGAATGACACGAGCCTCCACAAAGCGTCCCGCGTTCAGCAGAACCGTCCCCAGAACGGCATACGCCCGGGAATTTCTCTGTTCGGCTTCGACTACCGCGTAGGAAAGATCGTATGCCTCGAGTAGTTTTCGTTGTTTGGAGAGAACGAACGCGAGCTCGACTTTCGCAGCGGACGTCGAGTCGAAGGTCACCGCCCGTCGGAGCGCAGTTTCAGCTTGGGCAATTGATCCGAGCCGGACGAATTTTTCCGCTTGACGCATCAGACGCCGCGGGTCTTCGGTTGAATTAATGGCCGGATCGACGGTCAGTCCGGCGTTGGTTTGGGCGAAAACCGTCGGGCAGAGGACGATAACCGCGATCATTAAGTGAAGATAAATGGAAAAATGTTTGTTGCGGCGGCAGGCATCGGCAAACAACGAAAAAATACTACATTTCATAACCCAACCTCCGCGAAAAACTAATCCATAAATTATTTCAAGATCACACCGGTCTTCATCGACCATAGCACGAGATCAAGCTCGTCGAAATCAATTCCGGTCACGTTTGTAAGATGTTTGAGCTTTTCTTCAACCATAAGATACTTCGAACGCGTATTTGGTGGCTTTGGGTCGTCGATTATTTTTAGCTCAGCGAGACAATTCAGGACGTGTTTGTCGAGGATCGCGTACCCCTTGAAGCCGATGTTCCGCAAATAATGGCTCGCTTCCTTATATCCGAGGCCTTTTATGCCTTTTTCCTTGACGAGCCAATCGCGACGCTCGTGCGAGCAATCAAAACTATTCAGCTTTCGCCGCAAGTGCATTCCGCAATGCTCCTGAAGAAAAGTCCGCGACGCCACGATGTATCGCGACCTGGCGTTCGGGTAGCGATGAACGCCGACCAGAGCGTTCGTGAGTTCGGCATGATCGCCGGTCAGAATGATCGGCTTTACTGCCTCAAGCGAACGCAGGCCCATTCGGGCTGAGCAACCGCCGGTGAAAAAGCAAAAGACCATTTCTTCCCACAGATTTAGATTGGTTCCGCGTTTACCGATCCGATCGAATTCGGCGAGCCGTTTACGGATCTCACGCCGCCGCGTCGCGTGGGTGCGTTTTATGTTTTCAAATGTGAGTGGTTCTTTCTCTTGCTTCACAAGCTATAACTTAATTTTATGAGCGTATCACGTAAAGTGTCAATTATCTTTTTCGCCCCGCGGTAGTGTGCGTTGACAATATTCGAAAGCGGGAATAAAGTTCTGAAACAGAACCGAAGATTTACCGCAGAGAGTCAGAGGCACGGAGAGATGGGGTCTATGAGATTATCTTGAATTTCTGGTTGCGATCCGTGCAATTCTTTTCGAACTCCGCGCCTCTGTATCTCCGTGGTAAAACTCTTCCCTGAACTCAAAAAGGAGTCGAACATCTGATCTATGGTTAAAGTAATTTTCGGGATCATTGCCGGATTTATAGTTTGGTCGATCGTTTGGGTTGGCGGCGATGCCACATTCGCTAATTTTTCGCCGGGTTGGTACGCAAAGCATTCGGCGGCTGCCGAACTGGCATTGGCAAACGGCACTACGCTCGCGTCCGATCCGTTGATCTCGGTAGTCAATCTCGGCCGTAGTTTCCTGACGTCCATTATCGCCGGATACATGGCAGCTTTGGTGGCAGGCGAGTACAAGAAATCGACGATGATCCTCGGTGTGATCCTGGTTGCGGTCGGGATCGCGGTTGAATTTCTTATGTGGAACATCGCTCCCGTCTGGTATCACGTGCTGTTTGTACTATTTCTATTGCCGATGACGATACTCGGCGGCCGTCTGCGGCGTTCGAACTAGCGTCTATATCTAAGGAGAGCGACCGGTAGCGGCAGTTCGTGCTGGGGTTTGCCATAGGTCTTGAGGTTTAGATCGTCGATGATCGCCTCCTGACGAAGTTGAAGCTCGTCGGGCGGGAGATCGCTGGCATTTTCGTAACAGGCATGTGTAATGCACGGCACGGGTTTGCCGCTATTGTGAATAATGCATCCGGCACCTTTCTCGAACATTGGACACGCGTAGGTTTTGGTAAAACTGTCATCGCCGGAGGTTAGGTCGTACGTTTCAATCGCCGCTTCGATGCGGGCGTAGATCGGAATTTGGGTCTCTCGTGGCAGTTCTTGGATCGCACCCGTGATCGCGACGGCCTCGAGACGCGAGATGTGGACGTTTACAAAATGCGCGTCGAGACAGCAGGCACCCTGAGTTTCGCAGGTCAGGCAGCTTTTCGCCCGATGCTCGTAGTTGTCGGCGATCTCCGTTTTGAAATCGGCCTTGAGCCTTGCGAGGCGTTCGAGTGCGTTTTGTTCGCTCAGAAGTTTCATCTGTGGGCAGTATCGCGTGCTACAATTATAAAAATTAGATTTTACACATTTCAGGAGAATTATGCTTAAAGAAGGCGATAAGGCACCGGAGTTCAACGCGAAGGATCAGGAAGGAAAGGACGTAAAACTGGCCGATCTCAAAGGTCAGCGAGTGGTTTTGTATTTCTACCCGAAGGACGATACGCCCGGCTGTACGAAGGAAGCGTGTTCATTCCGTGACGCTGACGATGTTTACCGATCGAAGAATATTCGCGTCCTCGGCGTCTCGACCGACAGCGAAAAATCGCATCAGAAATTCATCTCGAAATTCCAACTACCGTTCGACTTGCTCGCCGACACGGAAAAGACGATCGTCAACGATTACGGCGTCTGGGGCGAGAAGAGCATGTACGGCAAAAAGTATATGGGAACCTTTCGCAAGTCGTTCCTGATCGACGAAGAAGGTACGATCGTCAAGATATTCGAAAAGGTCGACGTCGCCGCCCACGCCGACGAAGTCCTCGCAGCATTTGGCGAGAAATAGAATCAATATGCGAAAAGTTCTATTGATCCTGACGATCGCCGCTTTGCTGATAGTTGTCGCCTGCCAAAAAGCCGCGACACCGGCACCGGAATTCCGCAAATATCAGACCGTCGCGGACGTTCCGAAGATCTCGGTCGAAGACGCAAAGAAAGAAGTGGACGCCGGCAAGGCGATCATTGTCGACAGCCGGGCCGAGTCAGCGTACAAATTCGAACACATCGCCGGTGCGATAAACCTGCCAGTCGGCTCACCAGAGGATAAACTAAACGACTTGCCAAAGGATAAAAATATCCTCATTTACTGCTCATGTGCGACTGAGGGAACCAGCATGGCACTCGCACTCCAGATCAACCAAAAAGGCATCGCTAACACCTACGCCATCATCGGAGGCACCAACGCCTGGCACAAGGCAGGTTACCCGATGGAAAAAGCGCAATAGTCCGCACAAGGCGTACGCAACGACGATCTCAATCTTTTCGGCGGACACTTGAACTTGTACTTTGGCTCTAAATAAAACTTGCAATGACAAACACAAAAGAAAACGTTGTTTGGATCACAGGAGCTTCGTCCGGGATCGGCAAAGCGATGGCCTTTGAGTCGGCCAGACTAGGATATAGGGTTGTGCTTTCTGCGAGACGTCGGGAATTGTTAGAAGAGATCGCACTAGAAATTAAGAAATCGGGTGGTGACGCATTGGTTGTTCCGGTTGATATTCTGGAGGAAAAATCGATAGAAAATGCTGTGCAAAGTATCATAGCCGCTTGGGGTCGTTTAGATATTGCGGTGGCAAACGCGGGGTTTGGTGTATTTGGAAGTATCGATAAATTGACTGCAGAGGATTGGAACAGGCAATTACAAGGTAATGTCACCGGGTTAGCCTTGACGGTAAAATATGCCCTGCCGCATTTGAAGCAAAACCGGGGTCGCATTGGTTTAGTGGGCAGTGTGGGAGCCTACCTTCCTGGTCCTAATGTCGGAGCCTATGGAGCGTCAAAAGCTGCTGTAAATTCAATTGGCCTGACAATGCAGGTTGAATTAATGGGTACCGGTGTGAGTTGTACTACTTTGCATCCGGGATTTGTAGAGTCGGAGATCGCCAGAATTGATAATGAAGGCGTTTGGCATCCTGAACGTCCAGATCCACGGCCATCAAATTTAATGTGGCCAACTGAAAAAGCTGCGAAAGTTATGGTGAAGGCCATAATAAAGCGAAAAAGAAATTATGTTTTCACAACCCACGGGAAAGTTTTAGCTTGGCTGCAGGGGTGGTTTCCTGGCTTGGTGAGAACGATCGTATCAAAAGGTCCAAAACCAGAATGACGTATACGAAATGATCCAAGTGTGTTCTATGTAAAAAAACCCAAACCACAACAGCCGTTCGGCTAAAAGACAGGGCTTTCTTCCACGAAGTCAGATCTCTAAACACCTACCTTTCAAATCATTTGCTCAGTCTGATCAAAACTTCATTTCGGCGAAGATTTGCCGGAGTGTATGGCGGGTCATAGCCGGCGGTGAGCATTTCGCCTTTGGCCACAAGTTCTTTGGCTTTTACCCAATCTGTTAGTTTTTGTTCGGCTTCCTTGATCATTTCGGGGCTCGAATATCCGCTATAACGGTAGGCGGCAAAACGCCCGCCGTCCATCGGTTCGATCTTTACTTTGTCGTCAGTTGGTGCGGGAGCTCCTTTTTCGGCGACGTCTTTTGGGATAAGAAAACTCATTGTGAACGCCTCGGAATCATTTGAAGAAAAAACCGGAGACGTCATCGAGATCTTTTGACCTTCTTTATTCGAACCCGAAATATAGCCGAACAGCCGTTGAAAGGCTGAGTTGTTTCGCAGTTCAGCACCCTTCATGGTCGTCGAAACAAGCATCATCGGCTTGTATTCCCGAATCTCAAAATCTCCGTCTCTCGAGATAACCTGATAATCTGCCGACTCAAAACTCGTTTTTGTAGCCATATAAACCGAAGTGCCCAGTGCCAAGGTCGCTATCGATAATAAAATAAACTTGGTCATGTCTGTCTCTTCGTATCAGAGTTGACTCTAGATTCGTTAGAAACGTCGAAAGCCTATTCTGACAGGACATCGCAGATCCTTGCCGCAGCTTTGCCATCCCATAGCGGTGGGATCTTTGCGTTTTGATTTGGATCTTTGCTGTCTAGAATATCGAAAGCGGCTTGCTTTATTTTATGGGGATCGGTGCCGACTAAATGGTTAGTTCCCATCTCGATGGTGATCGGACGTTCGGTGTTTTCGCGCAGCGTGAGACACGGAATGCCGAGAACGGTCGTCTCTTCCTGAAGGCCGCCGGAATCGGTCATAACCAATTTCGTGCCGGAATACAGCCTCATAAAATCAAGATAGCCGAGCGGTTCGATGAGTTTTATTTTGGAATTCGCGATGCGGGTCGCGAACCCGAACTCGTCGATCTTGCCACGCGTTCGCGGATGGACCGGAAAGATTATCGGGAGCTTTTCAGAGATCGTGAGCAAGGCGTCGAGAATACCAGCAAAAACGTCGCGATCATCGACATTCGAGGGCCGATGCAATGTCACGACGGCATATTTGCTAGCGTCGATAAAGAGTTCTTCGCGGATGTTCGACTTCTCAGCGATCTTTAGGTGCTCGACAAGAGAATCGATCATGACATTCCCGACAAACCGTATTCGCCAGGCAGGAATTCCCTCGTTAGCGAGGTTTAGGTCTGCGTCCTGCGACGTCGTCAGCAACAGGTCTGAGATGGAATCGGTCAATATCCGGTTGATCTCCTCAGGCATCGAGCGATCTCGCGAACGTAACCCCGCCTCAACGTGAGCGATCTTTATGCCAAGTTTCGCACACACCAAAGCACACGCTATCGTCGAGTTCACATCGCCGACCACCACGACCCAACCGGGTCTTTCGCGAAGCACGACCGGTTCAAATTCGGTCATGATCTTCGCCGTCTGAACCGCGTGCGATCCCGAACCGACGCCGAGATAAACATCCGGTTTCGGCATCCCGAGATCATCAAAAAACGCATCCGACATCGCCGCATCATAATGCTGGCCCGTGTGCACGATCATCGGTGCAAATTCCGAAGGCCGCCGCTTCATCTCGGCGTAGATCGGCGCGACCTTCATAAAATTCGGCCGGGCACCGACGATGTTGAGGACCTTTAACATTCAAAAGTTTGAATAATAGAAAAATATCTTTCGAATCGTTTCCAACCCAAGTGAATTCCACCCACAGTGGTACCTGTCATCCCAAGTTTTCGGGGTACGTCCCGTTAATTTTTCAAGTTCCGAATCCACGCAATGGGCATTACCGGTTGTAACGAGCCTATAACCGTCACGCTGCTTTTTGATCCACATCGATCCGACGCCAAGGTCGTTTCTTCGAACCTTATACTCGGACTCGGTCATCGCCATCGAGAGCGACGGAAAGTCGATCAGGATAGACTCGAGGTCAGGGTCGCTATGGCGTTTACGACCAGATGAATCCTTGAACTGACGAACCGAAGTGATCTGATAATCAGAAATATCTGATTCACTCAAATCGATTGATAGTTTTGCAAAACCTGCAATCTTCTTGATTAAAATTTCTGCTTCTTTTTCGTCTTCCTGCGTAACTTCAACGAAATGTGCAAGCTTATTTCGTATTTCGCGAAGATCATCGAGCCACGTTGGAAGGTTGTTTACCTTTGCTCCGAAGTCTGCTCGAAATACTTCCTTATTGTTTATGATGAAATTTTTAAAATCCCAAAACTCAAGCTGCCAAGCTTCTGTTTCTCGTCTATCTTTCTGCAATGTGCTGGGGTCAAAACCAGAATCGACGAGACGACCTATGAAGTATTCTCGGAAATGTTTCTGAAAATCGCCGATTTGTTGGTAAACTTTCGACATATTTTGATGACTCCCGAGATTCCTAGAGCCGTACAATCTTCGCTTTGCTCCCGTTTCGCGTCTCGGCCGAGAGTGCATTTCGCGTGTCGACGACGAGTGAGGCGAGATCGCAGACGCGGGCGTAGTCGACGGGCGTATGTTCGGTGCAGATGATCACACAGTCGCTTGTTGCGATAAGTTCGTCGGTCAATTCTTTGTTATAAAGCGGGTCGCCGGCACCGATGGTGTACGAGTGATCGAAGGTGACCTCGGCGACGAACGGATCGTGATAATAGACGTCGGCGCCGTCGGCTCGGAGAAGGTCGATTATCGAGAGTGCGGGCGACTCGCGCATATCGTCGATGTCTTTTTTGTAGGCGACGCCGAGGATCAGGATCTTCGAACCGTTGACGGCTTTCTTGCTCTCATTCAATGCTGTCGTTGCCAGCTCGACGACGTAGTTCGGCATTGTCGAATTGATCTGTTCGGCGAGCGAGATAAATTTTGAATCGAAACCGTGCTGTCGCGCTTTCCACGACAAATAATGCGGATCGAGCGGGATACAGTGGCCGCCGATTCCGGGCCCTGGATAGAACGGCATGAATCCGAACGGTTTGGTCGCGGCGGCGCTGACAACCTCCCACGAGTCGATGCCGAGAGCGTTGCAGACCTTCGCCATTTCGTTAGCCATTCCGATATTGATCGCCCGGAAAGTGTTTTCCCACAGTTTTGCCGCCTCGGCAACGCGTGCGGACGAAACTTGATGGACCGTGCTCACGATCTGGCCGTACAGCAATGCCGAGATCGCTGTCGAATCAGGCGAGCATCCGCCGACGACTTTGGGAATATTGTGCGTCTGGTATTGCGGATTGCCCGGATCGACTCGCTCGGGCGAGAAAGCGATAAGGAAATCTTCGTCGAGCTTGAAGCCTCTTTCCTCGAACATCGGCAGCAAAACCTCGTCGGTAGTTCCCGGATAGGTCGTCGATTCAAGAATGATCAACTGCCCGCGTCGCATATACTTTTGTATCTCGCCTCCCGCGGTCAGAATGTAGGACATGTCCGGATCTTTGGTCTTACGCAAAGGCGTCGGAACGCAGATGACAATTACGTCGCAGTCGCTCAGCTTCGCAAAATCCGTCGTTGCAGAAAGTTTGCCTTCACTAACGCATTTCGCGACATTCTCATCGGTCACGTCGACTATGTAGGAACGCCCCGCGTTGATCTCCGAGGTCTTTTTCTCATCGACCTCAAACCCGACCGCCTCAAATCCTTTGAGGCAGAATTCCACTATCAGCGGCAAACCGACGTAGCCGAGGCCAATGACGCCGATACGCGCGCGTTTTTCAGTAATAAGTAATTGAAGTTCGTCCTTGATCATGTTTATAAATTGCTAAAAATTAATTATGAAATATATTTGGCGGGAGGTAAAAAAGCTCGTTTTCCCTATTACTAAACTATGTTAACAGAAAGGGTTAGTCAAGATAATCGCCGTCTGTGTTAATATCGCCTTAATCTAGGTGCTGTCTAGATTCTCAGTCTTACAAATTTTTTTTGATATCGAAAATTCTCCGACCTGAATTATGAGTTCTGGGATAACTTCAGCGAACCCCGTCGTCAAAGCCGTTATTGAGGGCACCGCACCGCGTCCCGCAATGCTCGCCGCATCGCGCGGAGTTCTGCCGCTGCCTCAGGGCGATCTGCTCGAAATACTTGTCAGTTTTTATAACGGTGGCGATGCTGAATTGCGTGATAATGCTCGCAAAACGCTCACCGAGCAAACGACCGAAGCGATCGAGAGCACGGTCAGTTCGACGGCATCAGCACCTGAAGTATTAGCCTACTTCGCCGGCCAGGACACGCTGCCGCAGGCAATTCACGAAGCGATCATCGCGAATGCCAGCACTCCCGCCGACGCCGTCACCAACGTTGCGCGTTCCACTCAAAACGGCCAGCTGCTCGAACTAATCTCCCTAAACCAACAACTGCTGATCAAAAATCCGGCGGTCATCGACGCCATCATTTCGAATCCGCACCGAACTGCCGAAGCCGAACGCCGAGCCTCTGAAACGAAGCGCGAATTTTTCGAGAAGGAACGTGGTGCTCAGCAGATCGCCGACGAGCTTCGAGCTCGCGGGCAGGAAGCGGCGGCGGAATTCATCGAAAACTCAGAGTTTGGCGAAGATTTAGAGACCTCAGGATCAAGGCTTTCAGCCGAAGACGCCATCCTACTTGCCGCCCATATCGAGGTCATGGACCGCGAAACGGACGATTCGTGGCTCGGGCTCGAATTCATCGAAGAGATCTACGAGGAAACCGACCAGCAACGAAAGGCGGGCGTCGAGAAGATCATCGGTGAGATGTCTAGCGAAGAAGAGGTCACCGGTGAGCGGTTGTCGATGATCAACCGCATAATGCAAATGGGCGTCAAAGATCGGGTTCGACTCGCGATGAAGGGCGACCGCGAGGCCCGCAACATTCTGATCCGCGATCCGAACCGCCTCGTGTCCTCAGCCGTTGTCAATAATCCCCGAATAACTGAGCAGGAGATCGAGATGATCGCCGGAATGCGTGCCATCGCTGAGGACATTCTGCGAATGATCGCCAGCAACCGACAGTGGGCCCGCAGCTACAATGTAATGCACAATCTGGCCAAAAACCCGCGAACGCCGATGGCGAATGTAATGACTATTATGTCCCGCCTGCAGCTTCGCGATCTGACCGGCCTTTCGAAAAATCGTAACGTTCCCGACGCCGTTCGCCGTCACGCAACGCGGCTTCTGGCAACGCGTGGAGGGAAGCATTAGAGATTCTGCCTGAGATCATTGTTCGAGAATATTATTTGATATTCTTTTGGCGGACCTTAAAAACCGGGGAGGGAAAAAGATAATGACTGGTAACAACGCAAAGATCGTTTTAGCGGTCGGAGTTACGGCTTTATTTGTGTCGCTCGCTCTGATCGCAGGTTTTTTGGGGTATCTTTACCTCCGCCAGCAGCCTACATCGCTATCTACGGCCGGAACACCGGCTCCGCCGGTCAGCAAAAATGAAATTCCGGCAACCCCGCGAGCCAAGGGTTCGAATCCTATCGCGGCCGCGGACATCACGAAAGTAACATTTTCGGAATCGACGATGGCTTCTAATTCGAGCGGACGAACAGCACTCTATTTCAGCAACATCAACGTTCAAAACTCTACCTCGACATCTCGGAGCGTGACGTTTCGTCAGACGGCTTCGCGACGAAACGATCGACTACTGAAACAACCGTGAACGGCGTAAAAAGCCCGGCCAAGATCGAACGATACGCGGCGACGATCGACACTGCACTTTTTGCGGAACTCGCAAAAGCTCTCGCTGACAACGATTTTGCCAATGAGCCTGATTCTCGCGACATCACTTCCCTGCCGATCAAAAAAATTCTTACGATCAGCTACAATGGTGGTGAAAAGGTTATAAATACTGGACATATGGGCAGAAATTCACTTGAATTGTCGGCCATGCTTGACGCCCTCGACGCTCTCGACCGAAAGACGGCGTGGAAGATTTCGGCTGAATAGAATCAGGAACAACGGATCAAAGGAACTTCTCCACCCGCCCCGTTTTGATGTAAGTAATAACCAGATCGGTTATCGAATGGCTTGCACCTCCAAACCACATTCCGGCGAAGCTCAGGAACAGAAAGTTATCACCGAGGTATTTTTTCATTGAATAGGCGACTAACAGCCAGGCATTTCTAAGATCTCCCACATCGGGAACGGTATCATTCGAAATTTCCATCCATGTAAACGCGATAATGTAGGTCGAGATCGTGATAACGCCCATAAAATAGACGGTTCGGATCAGGGCTCCGAGCGCCAACCCGTGTGTAAATCGCGAACGGTGTTTGAAGAACTTTCGATATGGCAGCCACAGTACTCGGAATATTGACCAACGCGAATACTGCTTCGACACTGTATCAAGGTCCGGGCCGAACATGAGTCCGCCAAATAGGAAAGCCACGGCGACGACACAGGATGCCCACGCATTGTTTGTAACCGCATATCCAACGGCGGCAGCCGGGGCCGCAAGTAAAAAGGTGATCGCATCGTGGGTTCGTCCGCTGGGCATAGGTCTATTCTACATCCGAGTAGAAGCAAACAAGACTAGCCCCGCTATTTTTGCTAAACTCCTCAATTCGATGGCAAGTCTCTGGCAAAAACTAAAAACGACGCTCTCGATGATCAAATTCGAGCATACGCTGTTCGCGTTACCGTTCGCGTTTTTAGGAGCGATACTTGCGGCGGACGGTTTTCCGACGTGGCAACAGATCTTGTGGATAACGGCCGCGATGTTTGGGGCACGCTCAGCGGCAATGACTTTCAATCGCATCATTGATCGCGATATCGACGGCAAAAACCCGCGAACCTCCGGCCGCGAATTCCCGAGCGGCAAACTTTCGCTACCGTTCGCCTGGGCCTTTCTCTACGTTTCGATCGGTATTTTTCTGCTCGCCTCCTACTCACTCAATTGGCTGACGTTCGCACTTTCGCCGGTTGCCCTGGTCTGCGTGCTCGGCTATTCATACGCCAAACGCTTCACCGCGTTCGCCCACGTGATACTCGGGCTCGCACTCGCGATCTCGCCTTCGGCGGCGTGGATCGCCGTTCGCGGCACGCTAGATGACGGCATTCCAGTCTTGCTTTCGCTGATGGTTCTAATGTGGACGGCGGGTTTTGATGTGCTCTACGCGTGTCAGGACTTCGAATTCGACCGAAAAGCCGGTTTGCACTCGATCCCGGCCCGTTTCGGCATCGCTCGTTCGCTGTGGATCGCCCGACTCTTTCATTTCCAGGCTTTCATCGCTCTACTCCTGTTATATTTACTCACCGGCCTCGGCTACCTCGCCCTCGGCGGAGTCATCGCCGTCGGGTTGTTGCTCATCTACCAGCACACCCTCGTCAAAGCCAACGATCTCTCAAAAATGAACGCCGCATTCTTCACCACCAACGCATTTGTCAGCGTAATACTTCTATTGACATTCGGCGGGGCAGTTTTTCTCGCAAAAAACTAATCTGTTTATGAAGCAATTGATGGGCAGTATTAGCGAAGGTCTTGCCGCAACTCTAATGAAAACCGGGCGGACACACCTTTTCTCTGAAAATCAGGAGATCTTTGCTGAAGGAGACGACGCCCTATTTTTACCGATCGTGTTGTCCGGCAGTGTGAAAATGATCCATTTTCTCGAGCCCGGGAAAGAGGTGATCATCGGGATATTCCACTCGGGAGAAATGTTTGCGATCCCTCCGGTTTTCGACGGCAAAAAATACCCTTCGACCGCCATTTCAATGCAGGAATCTCAGCTATTGTTGCTTGCTCGCTCTGAGTTTTTGGCGTTGCTTCGCGAATCGCACGAATTCGTTTTTGCGGTGATCAACTGGATGTCGGAAATGCTTCGTGAAAAAACGGCGACGATCCAAAACCTGGCTACGGCCTCTCCCGAGCATCGCATCGGGCACGTTTTGCTAAAACTCGCCGAAAAGGCAACCTCGGACTCGGCGGTAAGGATCGCTCTCAGGCGAGAGGATATAGCAAAGATAGCAGGGCTATCGACCGAGACTACAATTCGCGTGATCCGAAAGTTTGCTGAAAAGGATCTATTGACGATCGTCAACGGTAAGATCGTCATAAGTGATACTGGACCGCTGAGAAAGTACGCAGAACACTAGCCTTAACCGCTTTTCGCAACAAATTCTCTCATTCGTCCGGCGATCGCGTGCGCCCGGAGCTTGATAAAATCCGCACGCTCACCCGCATACAGTTCATCTGTTATCTGATCAAAGATCGCTAACCAACGCTCGAAATGTTCGGGCAACAGCGGCGTCATTTTATTCAACTCTCCGTGAACCTGGAGCGGGTTTCGGCCATGTTTACTATATTCACCCGTCTGAAAAACAATTGTTTCCCAAAAATCTCCGATGATCGGCAAGTGATGTTCGAGGTCGAGTTTTGCGACATCGGTGAAAATATATCCGATGACATCGTCGGACATTGCGTTTGAATAGAACGCCTGCATGAGGAGATCGATATCTTTCCTGGTCCTAATATCGCTTTTCATTTATTTGATCGGATCGATGATCGGCTCCGGATCATTTTTTCCTTTTGTCACCATAAGTTTTATCGCAAACCAAACCCACGCGACTGCTCCGACAGCAAAGATGGTGTCCCCGAACATTCGCATCCACCGCAGATTCTGCATGAGCGGCGTCTGCATAAATTCGGGGCTGCGGGCCGACCAGTAACCGACTGAGATCGACTGATACGTCTGAAGCAGACCGATCGGCAGCAGGCTGAAAAAGATCTCCATCAGCATACCGATATTGATCGCCCAGAAGGAGAACGCGAGCAATTTCGTGTTCCATTGCCGTTCTGGCTGCATCGCACGCAGGCAAAAAAGCGTCAGTGCGAGCCCGAGCGTACCATAGACACCGTAGAGAGCTCCGTGAGCGTGGACGGCAGTCGTGTTCAAGCCTTGCATGTAATACAGGGCGATGGGCGGATTTATCATAAACCCGAAAACGCCGGCACCGATTAGATTCCAAAACGCGACGGCAACAAAGAAATAGACGACCCATTTGTATTGAGCGAGCCACGGCCGGGCCTTTGAATGGCGAATGTTTTCGAGCGCTTCGTAGCCGACGAATACAAGCGGCACGATCTCGAGGGCGCTAAACACCGAACCGAATGCGAGTGCCACCGTTGGGGTGCCGGCAAAATACAGGTGATGCAGAGTCCCGATGATGCCACCGCTGAGGTATATTGCACCCGATAATAACGCAGCATACGCGGCGTGATCCGCCCGGATAACACGTAATTTAGCAAAAAGAAACGCGATCACGACGGTCGCAAATACTTCAAAAAATCCTTCGACCCACAGGTGAACAACCCACCAACGCCAATATTCGACGACCGTCAGATGCGAACGCATTCCCCAGAAAAGCCCTGGTGCGTAAAACAGCGCGATGCCCGCTGTCGTCGCCAAATAAAGCGTGATCAGAGATCTGTTGTTGCCCTTGTCTCTCAAGGCCGGCACCGCCGAGCGCGCAATCAGGAACAGCCAGAGAAGCAACCCGACAAACAACGCCGTCTGCCACACACGGCCAAGATCGACGTATTCGTAGCCCTGATGCCCGAACCAAAACCAAAGGTCGCCCGGCAGCATATGCATCACGCTCATCCATTGCCCGGCCATTGAACCGAGAACTACCAGCAGTAACGCGCCGAACAGCACATCAACACCAAGTTTTTGCCATTTCGGCTCATAGCCGCAGATATACGGTGCAATAAAGAGCCCAGCGGCCAGCCACGCAGTCGCGATCCAGAAGATACCAAGCTGAGTGTGCCACGTCCGCGTGACTACATACGGCAAAACCTGATCGAGCGGAATTCCGTAAAGCCCACCGCCCTCGACGCCATAATGCGCCGTAATTATTCCCATTACAATTTGAAGCAGAAACAATAGCGAAACGATCAAAAAGTATTTGACCGTCGCCTTCTGCGAAGGGGTCAGAGTCGCTCCGATCAACGGGTCTTCGTCCGGCGTATCACGTTCGAACTCTTCTTTGCGCCATCCGGCGTAAAACCAGACCATTCCGCCGATGCTTGCGATCAACAAAATAACGCTTACGCCGGTCCAGATGATCGAGCTGCTCGTCGGGTAATTACCCACGAGCGGTTCTGACGGGAAATTACTGGTATAGGAGATATTGTTGTCAGGGCGATTCGCCGCGGACGCCCATGCGGTCCAGAAATAAAAAGCGGTCAGTTGCCGCAGCTTCACGGGATCTGCCTGAGCACCTTTCTGGATCGCGTAGTCCTTGCTTCCGTTGGTGAAAACTTCGGAATAATGTTTCAAGTTGTCCTCGAACGCCCGGGCGCGGACCGGATCTAGCGTCAAACGCCCCGTCGATGCATCATAGGTGTTCGTTCGTATCAAGGTCTGCAAACGCGCTAAAAATACTGCTTTTTGCTCTACGGGAAGCGAGTCGCCGTCTTTGCCGTATTGCCCGTTTGACCATTCGTTTAAGACGAACAAGGCTTCGCGGTGCAGGTAATCAGCCGTCCAATCGGGTGCGACATACGAGCCGTGACCCCAGATCGAACCGACCTGCATACCGCCCATTGCCTGCCAGACGTTCTGTCCGTCCATGATCTGATCGGTTGGAATCAGTAGGCGGCCGTCGGTCGTAACGACCTCGAGTGGAATCGGCGGAGCCTGCCTAAATATCTCAGTGCCGACCCACCCGAGAATTGCAAACGAAAACACAAATACGGCCGCGAAGATGATCCAAAGTTTTTTCATTGTTCTCCTTTCGAGATCGGTCTAGTTGTCCTTAAATTTCGTGACTATCAGGTGCAGTTCCGGCTTCGCGGTGACCTCGTGGTTTACATTTGCATCGAGTGTTATTAACGTTCCGGCACGCAGATCCTGCGATTCTTGGAGATCATCACCAGCGGTGAACACTCCGGTTCCGGCGAGACAGAAAACGGTGATCGGCTCCTTTGCCTTATGTTTTGACAGAACCGCACCGCTGCGAAGCCGCACCTCAACAAGTTGCCGAAACGGACCGCTGAAAAGTTGCACAACCTCCAGATCCTTAATCATTTCGCTCTGCCAGTTGGGATTGATTTCCCTGATGAGTTGAATATTTTTCATACTTTATATCTCGGGATCTCTCGGTCTATTCTCAAACCCTAGCAGTGCGATCAACCGCATAATATGATTCAGATCACAAACGCCGGAATATTTTCTCGAACCGAATTGCCATTCAAAGCAAAAGAACGAATATCAAGATCGAACGAAATCTAAACCGAAAGTAATGGGTCGTCGCGAGTATTTCAGCAATTTC
>JAYSZT010000202.1:0-3854 GCA_043737915.1 Acidobacteriota bacterium | reverse complement strand
TACCGATATAATACCAAAATTAGCGTTCCCGCCAACTACCAAATCGAGATCGAGTCGTAAAATCTTCGTCAGAATTATATTTATTCTGTCCGATATCCGGTTGCGACAACGCAAAACTGGTTGACACGTCTGTTCTGCCTCTGAAGACGACTTCTTTTTCCTTAGGTTTGAAAATATACCCTCGAAGGATATATGCGCCCAGTCCGATTAGAAGTACAGGTAATATCGCACGCAACAGTAATCCGATATTGAAGAACCTCTGCAACAGAAAAGCCACGCCGAGGATCGATAGGACGATTCCCCATAACTTTGGGTTTCCAGCAAACCGTTTCACTAGGATATCTTCGGCGACATCAGGAGTTACGCCCGAACGGATCGCAGAGGCCGTTCGCCACGCATCAAGCGCCGCAAATGCCCACATTCCCATAAACCCGAAAACGAACACCGGCCCAATACCACTAGTTAGGACAGCCATTTGGAACAGCCCAACAAATACCGCAAAGTAGACGATCGCCTTCGTCGTCTGTCCATTGTACGCGGCACCGAGTCCCGGGCAGAACGCCGACAGAAGCGTAGCGACAAACGGGGAAGTACGCTTTTTGACGAACGGAGCATAGTTGGACTGGCTTTGATTACGCAATAGTTCCACGCCCGAGACGATGCAATCTTGGCAATAGGGAAAGCCCTTGATGCGGTGATCGCAGCCCGGGCAAAGCGGTTTGCCGCATCCGTTGCAATTTACGACGGCCCCGTTATGAATGTGATAGGCACAGTTCATTAATGCTTTTCCTCATTATTATCGACAAAAGTCGTCCCCGTCACCGGATCCTGTTTCAGTCTCTGGTCTTGGTCGATGACATTGCCACCGTTCCACGCATTTGCACTTTGTTTGTAAGTCTGTTCCGCCAGTTCAAATCCCTGCTGATAGACGTTCGTCAGTGAACCATCAGCAGATACGGTCTGGCTAAAAACCATAAACGCGACAAGTAACATCATTACGACGGGTGCTAGCTGAGGCAGTCCGATCGGGAATCGTAGACCGCGAACCCATTCGCCCACCTGCGATGCAAGTGAGGCCTTAACCTCTATCGCAATGGCAGTGCCGATCGTCGATTGTAAAATCCTATCGTGAAGTCCGTGCGGCACCGCCAATTCTTCAGTTTTATACGAATAACAAGCCGCAATCGAACGTACGACCATTCCCGGGAGATCTTCGCACGAACTGCAAAGAACTGCGTGACGCTCCCAGCGATGGAAAACACTAGCTGGTAGAAAGCCGTCGAGATAATCTGTCAGGTAGCTCTCAAAATCTTCGCAGATCATTGCCGATTCAGGCATCGTCATCGACAAAACGCGTGCTTCGAGACGTGTCAGTGACATTTTCGGTGCCGAGATCTCGTGGCAGACATTAAGCGATTCCCGAACGTCATTGAGGAGCGAATGGCAGAGCGGGCAGGCGAGAGCATGGGTCGCAACGGACTTGTGAACCGTCGTTTCTAAAGCCTTATCTATGTAATCGGTCAACAGCTCCTCGAACTGCGAACAATTAATTACCTTTTCCTGCTCCTTCATCATAAAAATTCTTACCGCAGATAATTGTCAGAACTTCGAGCTGCGACTGCTTTCTCGTCTATAGAAACTGCAAAACAAGCAACGATTCCACCGACTATTTCCAACATTTACTCTCCAGTTTCCCCCTTTATATAGTAACGACTCTCATTCGCCTTAAGATTTTAGCGAGTTCAATTCGCCCGCGATTTATTCGCGATTTGACCGTTCCCTCAGGAATTTTCAATACATCGACGATCTCTTGATACGTCAGCTCCTCGATGTCTCTTAAGATCACGCAAGTTCGTAGATCTTCGGGTAGCTTATCAATACCTTCCTGCACCTGGCCGGCAAGCTCCTTGCGTTCCATTTCTTTGTGGGCGGATGTTCCGACCGCGCGAAGATGGTAACTATGATCATCGACGGTATCTGCCATCGAATTTTGCGGATTACGCTGCCGGTGGCGGTAATCGTCTATTATCAAATTGCGAGCGAGCCGCATGAGCCAATTGGAGAGATCGCCCTGTTTCGGGTCGTACTGATCGAGAGTTCGATAGATACGAATAAAAACTTCCTGAGTAAGATCCTCGGCGGCGTCAGGACTGGATGTGAAGCGGTAAGCGAGATTGAATATACGCCGCGAATATGCGGACACAACATCCTCCCACGCCGTGCCGTCTCCGGCCCGTGCTCTCCTTACGAGTTCCGCTCCATTAATTTCGGACACAGCCTTTAATGCTTCCAAAATTGCCCCTCTCTCGAATTTACCAACTCATTAAGGCCCGAAACTCCGCCTTGTCAAGAAGTGGTTACGAAAGCCAAAAAACAAAAGTTCCAACAAAAGATAACAGATATTCGCGGCAGAGAGAATCGCGTCGGTGTTTGAGACAGGCCTTAAACCTAAAAACCATTTAGAGAGCGGAGTCAGCAGGGAGAAAATTTGCGAAAACTTAATCGTGTATTCCTCGTTCAAAAGCGTCAGTGACGATCACCGCCATGTCGATGCTTAACGAATCTTGCGATTGCGAAGTGTAAAAATCATATCTCTCGTGATCAGATGAGGGCATCAAATATACAAAAGGCGTGAGAAAACTCACGCCTTTTGCAATTACTTGGAACTATAGCATGCTCGCGGTTATTCTCGGGCGGTTTGCCTTGAACTACTGTGATCTTTCGACGAGACTGACCAACGTTCTGAGAGCGACGGCGGTTGGGCCTTTCGACATGTGGGGTTTCGCCCCGTCGATCCAAGCGGTTCCGGCGATGTCGAGGTGGGCCCATTTTGCTTTGTCGACAAATTCTTGGATGAATACCGCTCCCATGATAGTTCCAGCTTTGCCTCGAGGGCCGATGTTTTTAATGTCGGCGATATCCGAGCGAATCTGTTTGCTATATTCGGCACTGAGAGGTAATTGCCAAAATCCTTCACCGGTTTCCTTTCCGCAGGCAATGATCTCGTCGACCAGTCCCTGATCGGTTCCCATGATGCCCGTATTCTGATCGCCTAACGCAACGATAACCGCTCCGGTAAGGGTCGCCATATCGATGATCGTCGTCGCACCTTGCTTTTCTGCATAGGCGACCGCGTCAGCGAGTACTAAACGTCCCTCAGCATCCGTATTGAGGATCTCGATCGTTATTCCGTTCATCGCGGTGACAACGTCGCTTGGACGAGAAGCGCTGCCGTCAGGCATATTCTCGACCGCTGCAACTATTCCGATGACCGGGACACTCGGTTTGAGAAGGGCGATCGCACGCATCGCTCCTATGACAGTCGCACCGCCGGACATGTCGTACTTCATGGCGTCCATGCCTTCACCAGGCTTTAGCGAGATGCCGCCGGTGTCGAAAGTAATGCCTTTACCAACCAATGCAAGAAGTTCACCTTTCTTAGCAGTGCTTTTCGCTGGAGTGTACTTGAGAACGATCATCTGCGCCGGCTGTGTCGAACCGATCGAAACGCTCATCAACGAACCCATTCCAAGCTTGGTCATTTTGGCTTCGTCGAGGATCTCGCATTTAAGGCCCGTTTCTTTCGCCATCGCGGCTGCACGTTTGCCCATTTCGGTCGGATGCAGAATGTTAGGCGGCTCATTGGCAAGATCGCGGGTGAAGTTCATTGATTCGCCTATAGCCTGACCGCGAGCGATACCATCTTTCAATTCCGCCGGTTTTGCCCCATCGACGCAAACGACGAAGCTGTCGACTGCCTTGTCCTGTTTGTCCTTGGTTTTATATTTATCGAGGTCGAATTGACTTGTAATGAAACCGCAAACTGCCTGTTGAGCGACCTCTGTGGCTGACGC
>JAYSZT010000201.1:0-18589 GCA_043737915.1 Acidobacteriota bacterium | reverse complement strand
AAGTCGCCCGGTCGCGAGATACGGCGTGTCGCTCGCATTGGCGGTCTATATCGGCGTGATGGCGATCCATATCATCACCGGCCTTTCGGCGATCGGCTATGTCTCCAACAGCTTTCTAAACGATATAACAGGCCACATTTTCGCGATCGCGATCTGATTCTAGATCCGGGTTTCTGGTTTCTGATTTCCGACTTCTAACTTCTGACTTCTCAGTTCTGACTTCTTTTCGTAACTGGCACAACCTAGAGTATTTACGCGGCATCAAAATCCTTGTTATCTTTAGGTAAGGAAGTGCATTTATGAGTAAAAATTCGGTCTATCAAATGTCGGCTCGCCAGATCTTGCTGCTCGCGTTTGCGTCAGCCTTGATCGCGGTCGGTGCGACGGCTCTGGTTTATAATTACGGCAAGGTATTACTCTCAAAAAATGGTGCGGATGTCACGCTTGCCGAGCAGGCTCCGCCGCAGGGCATCTCGGATCCGTCGTCGGTATCGGACGAACAAAATAACATCGAGGTCTACAGAACGATCTCGCCTGGCGTTGCGTTTATCAATACGACATCGTATCAGCAAGACATGTGGGGCGACGTTCAAGAAGGCAAGGGCAACGGTTCGGGTTCGGTGATCGACGCGAACGGCAATATCCTGACCAACTATCACGTTGTCGCCGATGCTCAAAAACTGACTGTTAGTTTCGGCGGTGAAAAGGTCTATCCGGCAACGCTCGTCGGGCTCGATGCCGACACCGATCTTGCGGTCATCAAGATCGATCCGCCGCCGGGAATGACGGTTGTGCCGCTTGGCGATTCCGATAAGTTAACGGTCGGTCAAAAGGTACTCGCGATCGGTAATCCATTTGGTCTTGACCGCACGCTGACGACGGGCGTTATCTCAGGCTTACAGCGTCCGATCCGTTCGCGTCCCGCCGCCGGAGCTCCGACCGGCAGGCCGATCGATGCCGCTATCCAGACCGATGCCTCGATCAATCCAGGCAACTCGGGCGGGCCTCTGCTCGATAAATTTGGCAAAATGATCGGCATCAATTCACAGATATTGTCTCCGGCCGGTGGCTCGGTCGGGGTTGGATTCGCGATTCCGGTCAGCACCGCGAAACGAGTCATCCCGCAATTGCTGCAGTTCGGCGAAGTTCGCCGACCTAAGCTTGGAGCGTCGCTGATCTCAGCTAAGGACGTAAATTCTCGCGGTTACCGATTGCCGGTCGAGTCAGGACTGGTCCTGCAGCGTGTCGATCTGGGGACTACGGCGGCGAACGCCGGACTTCGCGGATTATCGCAATCCGCAGGCGGCGGCGTGGCGCTCGGCGATATAATTACGGCACTAGACGGCGAAAAGATGGACGATCTCGACGATCTTTATCGATACCTCGACAAAAAGCAGATCGGTGAAACGATCCAGGCTGAGGTGTTCCGGGGCGGACGAACCGTAACGGTTCCGGTCAAGCTTCTCGGAACGGCGTCAGGTACTCGTCCCGCACGTCGGGTGCAGGAATAACCGTTTGCTGGCCTTTGGTATAATTGCGGGTCAGGCGAAATCATAAAACTTCGCCTGACCCGTTTTCGATTTGGTGATCTTTTGATGATCGAACTTCACGATTTTTACAACGACGGATTCGGCTGGATATGCCGTCAATGCGAACGGGAACTGAAGCCGGAAGCAAGCAACTCCGGAGGGCTATCACGTATGTTCCGCGAAGGCGAGGCCGAGAGCAAGCAGCCGGTAATGTCCAGCATCGCACTAGCCAAATGGACTGACAAAACCCAGCGGACGCTCATCTGCCCACGCTGCAGCCTTACGGAACTGGTCGATATCTCGTAGGCATTTATCTTCTCACCCCGAGCCGTGATAGATTGTAGTTAATGCTGCAACATGAGCTTGAAACCGCGATCGGTATCGCCCGGATCGCCGGAAAAAGAATTCTCGAACACTACGCCACCGAATTCGAAACCGAGCAAAAGCTCGGTGTCGACAACCTTTACGAACCTGTCACCATTGCCGATAAAGAGGCCAGCCAGATCATCGTCGACGGCATCGAGGCCGCTTTCCCTGATGATGCTGTGTTATCCGAAGAGGAATTTGACGACGTCGACCGTCGCCTTAATACCGGCCGTGTCTGGATCATCGATCCGATCGACGGAACTGCGGGATTTGTGAAGAAAGACGGAGATTTTGCCGTCCAGATCGGCCTTGCTGAGAATGGCGTGCCGGTCGTCGGCGTCGTGTTTCTGCCGTTTCACGATTCGATGAGCTACGCCGTCAAGGGCGGCGGTTCGTTCACGGCTATCTGTGGCGGCGAGGCAAGGCGAATGAAGGTTTCCGACACGTCGGATCTCGCCGGGATGACCGCTGCGATATCTCGCAACCATCCGAGCAAGAATATGTCACGAATAATCGAATACTTCGGATTCGAAGGCGTTGTTCGCCGCGGTTCGGTCGGTCTCAAAACCGGACTGATCGCCGATCGCACGTGCGACATCTACATTCACCCAAGTCCGCGGACAAAGCTTTGGGACACGTGTGCACCGCAAATAATCCTCGAAGAAGCCGGCGGCCGTTTGACCGATATTTTCGGTGGCGAAATGAGATACGGCGACGCAAATCTCCAAAACCTGAACGGTATTTTAGCCACCAACGGAGTCGCTCACGAAAAGGCAGTGGCAAAACTAAAGCCATTACTGGCCGAGTTTGGGCGCAAAGACGCAAACGCCTCGTCGGCCGTTAGCTATTGAACGCTCCCACAATTGAACTAAAAAAAAGCACGAATCAGGATCGCCTGTTCGTGCTTTTGGGTTAGTTGTTTATTGATCTACGACGTTTCCTGAGCGGTTTGGACCTCCGCCGATTCGCGGCCGCGGCGTTTTCGTGATTGACGCCAGGTCCGAATGCCTTCAGCCGAAAGACTCAGGATCGATTTGCGATTGTCGATCAAAAGCTTGATCCACGCCCATTTACCCATTTGGGGGAAATAGATGCCACGGAAGAAAAGCCTTGCAACGAGGTGTGAGATACGAGTGTCGATCGGTGCGTGCCGGATCGACTGGATAGCCTCCCAGTTTCGCTCCGGACTGTACGACCGGGACCATGCAGCAAAAGTCTCGTTTTTGGCATCCTCGATCGTCATCTTGAGCGGATCGTGGGCCATTACGAATGGTGCGAAATCAAGCCAATGCTTAGGCCTGGTCAGACGTCCGGCATCGTGCAGGCGATCGTATAACGGCGTTGCAGGGAACGGCGTCAACTGGCCAAAGACCGGCAGACCGGGTGCCCATTTTTCGATCTCGTCAACGGTCCGGTCGGCAACGCCGACAGTATCGTTATCCATCCCGATGATAAATGACGTGATCGCGTAAATATTGCGGCGGGCGAGTCCTTCGAGAACTCCCTGATAATTTGCCGGTTTCGAGAAAGTTTTATTAACGTCGGCCATGTTCGCCGGGTCGATCGATTCCATCCCGATAAAGATCCAGCGGGCACCGGCGTCAGCGATGAGATCGACAAGTTCTTCGTCAACGAGCAGATTCGCACTGATCTGAGCAACCCAGGGCAAGGTCGCCCCGGCCGCGATCATATCGCGAAGCAGACCTTTCAGGCGTTTCTTGTTGATCGCCAGATTGTCATCGATAAAGAAAACAGCGATCTGCCCTTTCTCTTTTTTCGCCCGGGCTTTCAATCTCAGTAATTCCTCGATGACGCTTTCGTTCGAACGAAAACGGATCGAATCGCCAAAAAATCCAGTGACCGTACAGAATTCACAACCGTACGGACAACCACGACCGGTTTCGATCGGCACGACAAAGAATTTGCCCCAGCCTTCGCCCATTTTCGACAAGAACGGCTGAGCAAATTTCGGCACGAGGCTGAACTGGTCGAGATCGAGCGTTTCCCAGGGAATGTGCGGGTATGGCTGCAGATTCGGTTTTTTATCGTTACCCTTCGGATCGACCTCGGGGATATAAATATCTTGTAATTCGCCGCGGGCAGCATCGGCGACCATGATCGGCCAGGTTTCATCGGCTTCGCCGAGAGCGATAGCGTCGGCGTGACGCGGACCGCCATCGCGGCCGAGAGCCTCATCAGGACACTCCGTAACGTGCGGACCGCCCATGACCACCTTAAATCCGGCTTCGCGGAGCGAGTCAGCGACCAAATAAGCGCGAGCGACCATGCGGGTCATCGCGCCGATACCAACCAAGCCGATGTCGTTGTCCTTGCAAAACTGAACGAGTTCCGGACGCGTCATCGCTTTCGCGTTGCCGTCGATCAGGATGACTTCGTGCTCCGGTGGAGTGAGTGATTGCAGAAGGAACATCCAGAGATGCGGCATAAAATTGCGCGTTATGCCGTTATCCGGGTTATATAGAAGTATCTTCATACTAAATTTCTCATGCCAAACGACTGCCAGAACCATCAATGCCGGTTCACTATATTCGAGGAGAGGTTTTAGTGAATAACAAGAATTCTAAACTAACAGTTCTCAATATTCGCATATCCAGCAAAATTTGACTACCTCAAAATGATCTTTCGAATGATCGCAAAGTAGGCTCGGTCGGGCAGGAAGCGTCTTAATCTTAGAAGTCCCTTCGTATTCACGCCGTATCGGAGTTTGCTGGTTTCGTCGGTGACAGCGTTATAAATCGCCTGGGCAACGACGATTCCGTCCGGGGCTCCTTCACCGTTTTTATTCATATTTGCGACCGCTCTACGCGTTATCTCGTCATATGCGGTCAAACCGTCTTTCTTGGCGATATCCTGCGAACGGTCGTAAAAATCGGTTCGAATCGGTCCGGGCTCGATCACCTTGATACGAATATTAAATTGTTCGACTTCGTATTGGAGCGATTCTGAAAACCCCTCAACCGCCCACTTCGTCGCGTGATAAAGGCTGTAAAGCGGAAACGTCATTCGCCCGCCGATCGAAGCAATATTGACGATGTAGCCGCGTTTTTGTTCGCGGAAATAAGGTAAGATCTCGCGGCAGACGTTCATCAGGCCAAAAACGTTGGTTTGGAATTGTTTTTCGATCTGCTCCGGAGTTGCCGCCTCAAAAGAGCCGAGAACCGCATAACCTGCATTGTTGACGACAGCGTCGATGCGGCCGAACTTTTCGAGAGTTGCGGCGATCGCCGCTTTGATCGATTCGACATCCGTTACGTCGAGGCGAAGACACTCGATATCCACAATTTTCTGCAATTCGACCGCCTTCTCCGGTTCCCGCATCGTGGCGGCGACCTTCCAGTTCTTGGTCTGGAAAAGCTTCGCCGTTTCCAGCCCGATACCGCTCGATGCACCGGTAATAAAAACTACTTTGTTCATAAGCCTTAATTTAACGTAAAGGTGCAAAGGTGCAAAGATGCAAAGCAGGTCATTTCGGTGAATCATTTTTTTGACGTCATTTTGCTTCTCTGCTTCTTCGCGTCTTGGCGTTCAAATAATCTATAATTGATGTATGAAGTTCCTTCATATTTCCGACGTCCATCTTGGGTGTACGCGTTATCAATTGCCGGAGAGTCCGCGTGATTTCTTTGACGCTTGGGTCGATGTTTTGCAGCGTTACGCGATCGATGAGCAGGTTGATTTCGTTATTATGTGCGGCGATTTTTTTCACAAAAGATCGGTTCCGCCGGAGACGATGAACTACGCTGTCGAAGGCCTGACGTTGCTAAAAAATGCCGGCATTCAGATCGTCGCGATCGAGGGAAATCACGATCAGAAATACACGGACAGTGCATTTAGCTGGTTGCGATCGCTCGCGAGTTGGGGTTTGCTCGTTTTGCTCGAACCGCAGTTGATCGACGGTAAAATGGAATATGAACCGTGGAATGACGCTTCGAAAAAAGGCGGTTTTGTCGATATCGGCAACGCGAGAATTTTCGGTTCGGACTGGTACGGAGCGTCCGGTAACTGGGCGATACCGATGCTTACCGAGGCGATCAAGGAGAACCACCGCGACGGTGCTTTTCACATGCTGATGCTGCACACCGATGTCGAGGGGCACCAGATGCACCCGATACCGGCACTGTCGATCGCGGCTTTGTCGGAGTTGAAATCTGCCGTGCAGTACGTCGGGCTCGGCCACACGCATAAGCATTACGAGATCGACAACTGGGCATTCAACCCCGGTTCGATCGAGATCACGAACATCACCGAGTTTCGCGAGAATCGCGGTGCGTTCATCGTCGAGGTCGATGAAAATAACGCAGTTTTCGCGCGGCACGTCTCCGATTATCACCACCGACCGTTTCAGCAGTTGCCGTTTGCGGTCACAGGTTTTGCCGATCCGAGATCGATTACCGAGGGCGTGCTCGAAATGATCCGCACCGAGGCTCGCGTCGCTGTCGCCGGAAAGCCGCAGCCGATAATCGAGATATCGCTTCGCGGGCAACTTGGGTTTCCAAATTCGCTACTCGAGATGCAAAAGATGCGTGACGAAACGCAAGCTATAACCGACGCTCTACACGTACGTATCAAGAATCACTCGGTGCCGGCCGACTACTTCGAAACGCCGGAGGAATCGGACGATGCCGGCCGCGAACGCCTCGAGCGCCGTGTGATCGACGATCTCGTTTTACGCGATAATCGCTATAAACCACGGGCCGAGTCGATTTCCGACGCCGTTATCGGAGCCAAACGAATGGCACTCGGCGACGACGAGCCGGGCAAGATCGCAGAATTTATTGCCCTTAAAGCGGCGAAAGGTGACAAGTTACAGGCAACGAGTTAGATCCGTTTTTCTCGCCACTTGTAGCCTTTCACCTGTTACCATCTTTTTATGTCAGAAGCCCTAGATAAAATGCGCGGTATCGACCGCCTGCCGTTGTTTCCGCTACCCCTCGTGATGCTGCCGAACGAGACGTTGCCGCTCTACATCTTTGAGGATAAGTATCAACAAATGCTCAAAGATGTCGCAGAAACCAGCAAAATGTTTGGCGTGATGCTTTACGATGGCGACGACTCGTTCACAAAGCGGCCCGAGATCGGCTCCGTCGGATGCGTGGCTGAGATACGCGAAAGCGAACTGCTGGCGGACGGACGTTCGAGTATCGTCACGTTCGGAATTGTTCGCTACCGGTTGCTTGATTATATCGACAGTGGCGATCCGTATCTTGTCGGCGACGTCGCGTTTTTCGAAGACGAGATCGATGATGAATCTGAAACGGAATCGGTCGCCGATGTGGTCTTTGCTCTATTCGAACGGATCGCCAACGCGGCCTTCAAAATGAGCGGCAACCGCGGTAGTCTGCCCGAGATCACCCGCGGCCGTCCGGAACAGTTGTCGTTCCTTGTCACTGCAGCGTTCAATTTCGAAAATGAACTCAAATACGAGCTACTCGAAATGACTTCGACGGCGGAGCGTCTCACACGCCTTCGCGATCTACTTTCTAAAATTGTAGATCAGATGGAAGAAAGTTCGAATATTCACGTCAAATCAAAAACGAACGGACACAGCAAGAAGAAACTCGACATCTAGTTTTGGAGCGACGTTCGAAAAAAATCGATCACTCGTTGGTCGTAGGTCTCGGATTGCTCCATCGAAGCATTGATTATGCTGTATCCGGACGGACTCAGGTCGAATTTTGTTTCGATCTTATTGCTGCCCGGGAAGCATTTACTCAATTTTGATGTCGATTCCCGAAAGGTTTTGGAGTCGAGTCCGGCAAGCATAAGTATATTTCGATTTTCGATCGTTCGGGCGGTTTCGCAGTAGGATTCGTGTTTGTAGCACCCATCGTAAAAGTAAAGGTGTGTGCCCAGGCGGGCGAATTTCGACGTGACCGTACTCGCGAACGGAAATCGCGATTCGACCGCTTCGTCGAGCAATTGATCGGAAGTTTCAGGTACGGAATCCAGGGCGATCGCCTTTATCGTTGGATTCTTTGCCGCAGCGGACAGGGCAGAAAGCGACCCAAGTTCGACGCCGTATAACCCAATGTCTTTGCCGACGAGATTTATCTGATTCGGCGTTTTTAAGTTTCTAACGAATTCGATCGCCGCCGCGGCGTCTTCCGTTTCACATCCGCCAAAAGAAGAGATTTTCGCCGGAGGATTTTCGCCGTGGGCACGAGAATCCGGCATCAGGACAGTAAAATTTGTCGATTCGTTGAGCTTTACCGCAAGATTCAAAACGTATGAGCGGTCCGCATCGTATTTGTGAAACAAGATCACCGCGGGTGCATTTTCTGCACCGCGAAGCAGCCAGCCACGCGAACTCGAGCCATCTTTATTGGTCCACTTTTCATCTGTAACCTGAGAACCACGCGAGCTGAGCATTCCGTATTTCTCCGGCGTGACCAGATACTTCGCCGCCACCGGCCGCGCGGTTTTGTAAACGAGCCAGACCGAGGCGGCGGCGACAGCCACAATGATGAGCAGTACAACCGGAAACAGAAGCCGGAAAACGTTCTTGAATAATCGCGATGTCGTTGCCATAGACTTGGGTCGAAACTCGTTGAGTGAATAAAAAGTAGTGTAGGAGTGACAGGCTGAAAGCCTAAAAAAGAAAGGCTTTCGAAGAGACAATCTTAATGTTACCATAGGCACGTTGTTATTGAATAGGATTTTTTAATGTTAAAACCATTGCAAACATTCGCGTTATTTCTGATCTCGTTGGCCGCTTTCAGCGTAGCTCTCGCACAACCTTCGAAGGCGGATCCGGGCGTTTCCGGCCCGCAGATATTTCCGCTGTCGCAGATCAAAGAGGGAATGCGCGGAACGGCACGTACCGTTTTTACCGGTAGCGAACCTCAGGAGTTCGGCGTCGAAATTTTGGGCATTGTGCCGGATTCGATCGGGCCGCACCAGGACATGGTCATCGGTAAACTGAGCGGCGATCTGGCGATGCGGACCTTTGTTTTTGCCGGGATGTCGGGTTCGCCCGTCTATATCGACGGCAAATTGGTCGGAGCCGTTTCATACAGTTTTCCGTTCGCGAAAGAACCGATCTGCGGCATTACGCCGATCGAGCAGATGATCTCGATCTTCGAGAAAAACGCTAACCCGAAAACATTTTTCGGTGCGAATAGAGCCTTTTCAATGTCGGATCTACGGTCTGACCTTTGGAACGCGAATAAGCCGTCGAATTTTGCGAACGACCGGCCGCTGATGTCTGGAATGTCGATAAATTCGGCGCTCACGCAGGTTGCGGGTCAGCGATTTGTTCCTATCGCAACGCCGGTGACATTCTCAGGAATTTCACAATCGACGCTTGATATTTTTGCTCCTGAACTAACAAAAGCTGGGATCATGCCGGTCGCGGCGGTCGGCGGCGGTTCGCGGATCTCGGCAATGAAAAAAGCCGATGCGACGACGCTCGTCGGCGGCGATTCGGTGGTCGTGCAACTCGCTCGGGGTGACGTTTCGATAGCCGCGGCGGGCACCGTCACTTTGCGCGACGGCGATAAGATCTACGCGTTCGGTCACCCATATTTCGGGCTCGGGTCGACCGATCTGCCGATGAATGAATCGCACGTCGTCACGGTCGTACCGAACGCTAACAATTCGTTCAAACTCGCGGTGGCAGACGCGACCGTCGGTTCGATGAAACAGGACCGGGCAACCGGAATTTACGGCGTCCTCGGTCAGGCTCCGCGGATGTTGCCCGTTAGGCTCAAGCTGACGACGAGCCGAGGTCGCAATGAAGAAGTAAACTTCGAATCAGCGATCGATGAGTTTTTAACGCCGCTGATCGTCAACGTCGGTTTGCAGAACACGATCGGAGCGATCGAGCGAACGCTCGGCGATACGACGATCGAGGTGCGGGGCGAGATCACGGTTCGCGGCGAGGAAAACATTAAGATCGACCGCCGTTTTGCCGGGGGTCAGGCCGCCGCATTTGCTGCATCGGCGCCAGCCGTTCCGCTTGCTGCACTGCTCAAGGCAAATTTTGAAGGCTTGGAGATCACTGCCGTGAACCTCACCCTTGCGGTGACCGAAGGGAGCAAGACCGCAGCTCTTGAACGAATCGCGGTGGATCGGACGCAGCTTCGTGCTGGAGACGTGTTGAGTTTTTCGGTATTTTCGCGAACCGATTCCGGATCGCTGATCGAACAGCCGATGAGCGTAACGATACCGAAAGACGCCCCGACCGGAGCTCTTTCATTGACGATCGGTGATGGGAATAGTGTACAGGCGACAGCGGCTAGTCAGCAGTTTGTACCCAAAACTGCGGCTGAGCTCATAAAAACCATCAACTCGATCAAACGCCCCGACCGACTGTATGCGATCGTGTTCAAGACGAGCACCGGAGCCATCGTCGGTGTCAGCGAAATGCCGGCCCTTCCGCCATCTGTTCTCGCGACGATGAACAACGACCGCTCCGCAGGCGGAGCGAAGGCCGCGACGCAAAAAATTCTATTGGAAACATCGCTCCCGGCATCGGACTATATCGTGACCGGTTCGCAAACTCTGGCGATCGAAGTGATCAGATAATATAACGAGTGCAATGATTTTTACTTGGTCAACGGTTAGTTTGCCGTTGACCTTTTTATTTGGTTCTGTCAGTCTGAACTGTGAATAACTTAAACAAAACGCTGCACGCAGCTCGCTTTGCAGCTGAAAAACATACCGGGCATTTTCGTAAAGGTTCCAAACGCGAACCGTACATTAACCATCCGATCGAAGTCGCAAATATGATCGCAAATGTCGGCATGATCGACGACGAGGACATCCTCTCGGCGGCTTTGCTGCACGACACGGTCGAGGATTGCGGCGTGACAGGTGATGAGATCAACGAGAAATTCGGCGAGATCGTCGCCGGCTACGTTCTCGAGGTGACGGACGACAAATCGCTCCCGAAGCACGACCGTAAACGGCTGCAGATCGAACACGCACCTCATCTGACCTACGGTGCAAAGGTGATCAAACTTGCGGATAAGATCAGTAATGTCCGCGACGTCATCGCCAGCCCGGCAGAAGATTGGGACAACCAGCGACGCATCGAATACGTGCAATGGGCGGTGAATGTCGTCGCCGGATTACGCGGTGCTAGTGACCAACTCGACAACCTTTTCGACGAGGTCGTCGCGATGGCGAATGACAAACTAGCAAAACTCGATTAGGTTGGTTGAGTGTCGCCCTCGACCCAGTGTTCGCCGTCGGCGTAGACTTCCTTTTTCCAGATTGGAACCGTGCGTTTGAGTTCGCGGATGATCCATTCGCACGCCTCAAATGCCGCCCGTCGATGCGGCGATGCGACCGAGATCACAACGCTCGTATCGCCGATCTCAAGCTTGCCTAAACGATGGACAATGCCGACGTTCGATATCTCGAACTGCCGTTTCGCCGCTTCGATCAGCTTCGCCATCTCTTTCAAAGCCATCGGCTCATAAGCCTCGTATTCCAAATACTCGGTCTCACGAACCTCGCCCGTGCTCTTATCTTTCGTGAACTTACGAGCATACCCATCTAACGTCACCGTCGCCCCACACTCCGGCGGCACAACCCGACGAGCAATGCTGGTGATGTCGATCGGACCGGTTGTTAGTTCGAAGAAGTCCATTAGATTAGGTCAGTTGGCTGCTCGATCTCGGCTTTTAGCTCGACAGTCAAGGTTTGCCAGAGTTCGGGGTGAGATTCAACTAAGCGTGCGATATCGGCAAGATCCTTGAATCGTTTGCTTTGGCGTCGTTTGGGGTCGCTCCAAGCTCGGATCTTACCGATCAAAGTATCCTCAAGAGCTGCCACTCTCAACAATATTCCATGGACGTCAGCCGCAATACCACGAGATGCAAAATCCCGGTACATAGCTTCGGTTGTCAGCTGAATCGCTACCTTGGACTTACCTTTGAAATTGATCGACCATTCAAATTCTTCCGATGTGAAGCCAGCCTCGGTTAGAACGGTTCTCGCTTCCTCGATAGAATCAGATGCCACCACGAAATCAACATCAAGCGTAACCATCTGTTCGGAGGCCCAATAGTTCACTGCGATCCCACCAATGGTACACCAAACGACATCGGAGCGTTCCAACGCGTTCACAAAACGCATCACGTCGTCCGTGCCGCCGAGAGTTTGCCAATCGTAGAATTGCTTTTCCGTCATAATAGCTTGGCAAAGATAATAAACGATTTCCTATCCACCGGAAACTGCGGTAAAGATAGCTATCTCGTCACCTTCGTGAATGATCTCATCGCCGGTGGCGTAGGTCTGGTTTAGCGAATATAGGAGTTTGTGGCCGCTTAGTTTGGGAAACGTGCTTTTCATTTGAACCAACGCCATTTCGGCGGTCGACTCGTTTGGTAACGAAATCTCAATGTTTCGCGTGCCTACTATGCTTGCGATTGCTCCAAAAAATAGAACTTGAATATTCATAGGCTCGCCCTTACTCACTGTGCGGGCTACTGACACTATTTTATCGCACCCTCGATCGGGCTTGATGCGGAGGCGTATAGGCGCCTCGGCATGCGGCCTGAGAGATAGGCGAGGCGGCCGGCTTGGACGGCGTAGTTCATTGCAGTTGCCATTTGGGAGGCGTTCGGCGATTCGGCGATGGCGGTGTTCATCAGGATCGCATCAGCGCCAAGTTCCATGGCGATCGCCGCATCGGACGGAACGCCGACACCGGCATCAACAATTATTATCGCGTCCGGTAGCTGTTCGCGCATTATTCGCAAATTCGACGGGTTCTGCACGCCCATTCCCGAACCGATCGGAGCGGCGAGCGGCATCACTGCCGGGCAACCGGCGGCGAGCAATTTTTTCGCCATTATCAGATCGTCCGTGAAGTACGGCAGAACGATAAAGCCTTCTTTCACAAGCACTTTAGCCGCTTCAAGCGTTTGCTCGTTGTCCGGCAAGAGCGTTATCGGATCACCGATCACCTCGAGCTTGATCCAATCTGTGTCGAGGGCTTCGCGGGCGAGGCGAGCGGTGCGGATCGCATGATCGGCGTCGTAACAACCGGCTGTATTCGGCAAGATCTTCATCGACGGCGATAGGTGATCGAGAAATGATTCACTCGATCCGTCGAGCGGTACACGGTTCACCGCGACCGTCACCATATCGGCACCCGAAGCAAGATGAGCCACCTTCATCTCGTCGTACGAACGGTATTTACCGGTTCCGATGATCAGGCGTGAAGAAAATGTCGTGCCGGCTAGAGAAAATTGATCCGTCTTCATTAACTCAATTTTCACGCAAACCTAAAGATAAAGCAAAGAAAGACTTACCACAGAGGAGCAGAGGCACAGAGAAAACGAAGAAAAAAGAATTAGCCAAAAACGAAGCGGTGCCAAATAAAATCTCGAAATAAAACTCAGTGTCTCCGTGCCTCTGTGGTCAAATTTCTCCCTATCCGCCGCCGACAAAGTGGACGACCTCGATCTTGTCTCCGTCCGAGACGTCTGTTGTCGGCCAGTCGGTTCGGCGAACGACTTGCTGATTGAGTTCGATCGCAACGCGTTGTTTGGGCAATGAAAAAAGCTCGAGGAGCTGATCCATTTTGATCAATTCCGGAGCTTCGCGGCGTTCGCCGTTGAGGAAAATTTGAATCGAAGGCATTGTATGATTTTCCGCTTTGCTTAGATCAATTTCAAATTAGAAACCTAAGATATGAGATTTGAAGCAGGGACAAGACATGCCGATCAGCCCGGTGTGACGATGCGTCGTAATTCGATCTCTTCGCCGTCTGTGATGGCACGCACGAGTAGAGCGGCACGTCCGGCACGAAAATGCGGGAGTTGTAGATGAACATTCGCCAGGCCGTTCGAGTCGGTCTTGGCGTGAAAGATGACCGGGCGGAAAGTGGAGCCGAGCACTTTAATCATTATCTGAGCGCTGCTGACGACCTTCCTGGCGGTTCCGCGGCAGACCATGATGTTTACTGTCGTGCGGTCACCGCCCTTGAATTTTGCCTCGCTGAGCAGTTCCAGGCTCAGTTTTTCATTTATCGGCCGTTGGGTGCCTGAGAGTTCGCTGACCACCTCAACGGCGGCCGCATCGAGAAACACCTCGTCCTCGACGATCTTCACATCTTCGAAAATGGAATCTTCCTCGATCGCTGACGGCGAATTCTCAACCAAACCCACACCCGCCGACGCCAGCGAAGCCGGAATCTCAATAGGTGGCAGATCCGCATCCTCAGTTTCAGGCGCCGTTTCAATATCGAAATTTCGCCCGAGATCTGTCGGAGACGTAACAGAAATAACTCGCTGGGTTTCAACTTGGCCGATCGTGACGGGAACACCAATGGGCGGGGCGATCGGTACTTCTGAACTGATCCCAATTCCGTTCACCGATACGGATGCCGACATTTTTCCGGCGGATGACCCTGCGGTTTCGACGACGGTCGCTTGTCCGGCCTTCCGCGACATCTTTTTAAGGTCATCGATCCGTCCGGCACGCACGGCGGCACATATCAATTTGTGCTGGCGACCAAGGCGATCGGCGACGACCGATTCATCAAAGTCGTCGGATCCCAGGTCGTCGTATGGAGCACGTTTACTGGCCAGAATCGTGCCACCATCGTAAACGAGTGTCATTATCACGCGCGCGCTCACGCCTTTGTCCTCGGTCTGAACGTGGTAGACGACACCGTCAAATTCTATATCTGTGTTAAAACCAGAGATCACAATGTTAGTTAGGTACGAACGGAGCTAGGGAAAGCGGCAGAAATGGTTGAAAAACCAACAATTTAAACTTAGCATATGGCGTTATTTTTGGTCAATAATTAATTAACCGACGGTGACGAATATCGCTGACTAACTGCCTTGACACTAATACCCTCATAAATTACGATTTAGTTTGCGCCAAATTTCTCATCTAAGTATTTGGTTTGCCAAGTATTTTACGAGTGTTTTTTCGTTAGCTACACGAAGTTTTAGGTCCTAAAATGTCTGAATATAACGTCTTCGACTACGTTCCGATCGCGATCATGTTTTTGGTCGCCGCTGGTTTCGGCTTGAGCCAACTGCTCGTCACGCAACTGGTAGGGCCGCGCAAACGCACGGCTACGAAACTGATGCCGTACGAATGCGGCAAAGATCCGGTCGGCTCGGCCCGCGACCGATTCTCGATCAAGTTTTACACCGTCGCGGTTATATTTTTGCTGTTCGATATCGAAGTTTTGTTCATGATCCCTTTCGCCGTGGCGTTCAAGAGCCTGCTGGCAGAGGAGAAGATCAGCGGTATTGCGTTCGGAACGATCGCGTTCATCGAGATACTCGTCTTCGTCGCAACCTTTGTCGTCGGATACATTTATGTCTGGAAGAAAGGAACGTTCGACTGGGGAATGCAGGCTAAGGCCGAGGCTCGCGAAGAGGCCAAGCAAATGGCCAAACGTCGCCGTGACGAATTCGAAGATTTTAAGATCGCAGCATAGGAAGTTGGTAGAGTTTCGGGTGTTGCGAAAACTAGTTTAGTCAGATCAACTCTGCAACTCCCTAACTCTGTAACTCTGCAATTAATCCGGCTACCGCAAAAGTTTTATGGGTTTAGAAAATAATATATTCGAGTCGCTGCCTGATGTTGTCACCGTTAAACTCGACGCGATCGTCAACTGGGCACGTAAATCGAGCCTCTGGCCTGCAACCTTCGGTCTTGCTTGCTGCGCGATCGAAATGATGAACACCGTTTCGGCCCGCAACGACCTTTCAAGATTTGGAGCAGAAACCTTTCGTGCTAGTCCGCGACAGGCCGACGTGATGATCGTCTCGGGTCGCGTTTCGCGAAAGATGGCACCGGTGCTTCGCCGCATTTACGATCAAATGCCGGAGCCGAAATGGGTTATCTCGATGGGGGCTTGTGCGACATCGGGTGGAGTTTTTGATAATTACGCGATCGTACAGGGTGTCGACAAGGTTGTTCCGGTCGACATCTACGTTCCCGGTTGTCCGCCGCGACCGGAAATGCTTGTTCACGCGATCATGATGCTGCAGGAAAAGATCATGTCCGAGTCAGTCAAAGATCGCCGCGACACTTACGAGCCGGAATCGAGAGTTTCGATGGTCCCTGGAACATTGCCGGTCACCGAAGGCACGGCTCTCGAAAGAGAATTGGAAACCGAAGTTTTGGCTGGCGAGACCTCGCGTCCGTACACGGTGCCGTCGAAGCACGAGCGTCGCCGATCATCGTAATCGGGATTTTTTACCGCATAGGCGTTGAGAAGCAGAGAAGAGTTAAAGAATGGCGAGGTTTTCCTTTGCGACTCAGCTTATCTGCGATGTAACGATTTTATGCGGTGTAACGATTTTATATGACTGAAAAACTCCACGCTTATGTGGAAAACTTAAAAGCAGAAAACGCAGCGTGGGTCGTGAATGTTGTCGAGGGCCACGGCGAGGTGACGGTTTTTGTTCCTCGTGAGTCGATCCTCGATATCTGCCGCTTTTTGAAGGCTGAGCACGGCTTCGACATGCTCGCCGATCTGTGCGGTGCTGACCGCGGGCCGGAGGAAGAGCCACGGTTCGAGGTCAATTATCATTTATTCTCGACCATTCATTATAGCCGTTTACGGTTAAAGGTGTTGCTGAGCGACGACGACCCGCATGTGCCGACGTTAACCAGACTCTGGAAAACGGCGAACTGGCACGAACGCGAAACGTATGATCTGTTCGGCATCATTTTTGATGGCCATCCCGATCTTCGCCGTATTTTGTTGCCGTCTGATTTTGACGGTCATGCTTTGCGTAAAGATTATCCGTTAAGAGGTTATGAGCCCTACAGTTTGAATTAGTTATGGCGACAGCGGTAGAAAACATTCCTAGCCAGTTCGAGGTTCTCGACTCATCACTTGAGTCCGAGATGACGTTATCGATGGGTCCGCAGCATCCGTCGACGCACGGCGTTCTGAGGCTTGATCTCAAGCTCGACGGCGAACTGGTCATCAATGTCATTCCTGACATCGGCTATCTCCACACGGGCATGGAGAAGTTGTTCGAATACAAAAAATATCAACAGGGCATCGTCATCACCGACCGCATGGATTATCTCAATCCGCTCGGGAATAATCTCGCATACGTGATGGCCGCTGAAAAGCTGCTCGATCTTGCGATACCGGAACGCGCACAGGTCATTCGCGTCTTGATGTGCGAACTGCAGCGTATCGCTTCGCATATGGTCTGGCTCGGGACGCACTGCCTCGATATCGGGGCGATGTCGGTATTTTTTTACTGTTTCCGCCAACGCGAAAAGATTCTAAACCTGATCGAGGCAGCCTCGGGCGGGCGTATGACGCCGAGTTATTTCCGCATCGGCGGCCTGATGATGGATCTGCCGGCGGGATTCGAGAATCGTTGTAACCAATTCCTTGCCGATTTTCCTGAGGCGATGGACACGTTTGACACGCTCGTGACCGGAAACACCATCTGGATGAGCCGCACGAAAGGCATAGGCATCATTGAGCGTGACGAAGCGATAAACTGGGGACTCACTGGCCCATGCTTGCGAGGCAGTGGCGTCGAACTCGACCTACGGCGGCACAATCCATACTGTGGCTACGAGACTTACGACTTTGACATTCCGGTCGAGCAGGACGGCGACGTCTGGGCACGATTTAAGGTCAGAATGCGGGAGTGCCTTGAGTCATACAAGATCGTCCGCCAGGCACTCGATCGCCTGAAACCGGGGCCGATCAAAGCCGATGCACCGAAGATCGTTTTGCCGGATCGCGACGATATGCGCAAGCATATGGATTCGTTGATCCATCATTTCCTGATCGTCGCCGAAGGCTTCAACGTCCCCGAGGGCGAGGTCTACCACGCCATTGAGGCCTCCAAAGGCGAACTCGGCGTCTACATGAAATCAAACGGCGGCCCCAAACCCGAACGAGTCCATTTCCGCGGCCCAAGTTTTGTAAATCTCGCTGCCCTGCCGGTCATGAGCGAGGGCGAAATGGTCGCAGATGTCGTAGCGATCATTGGCAGTTTAGATATTGTTCTGGGAGAGATCGATCGATGAAAAATGCGGTTACAAGAGCTTTTGTGATTCCGGCCATTGCTTTTGCGGCAATGGCTGTAAATTCGCAAACGTGCCAGGTGACCATAACCGCCGAATCTGCGACGGCCAAGACTGCTGCGCGTTTGAGTTTATCCTCGGCATGGGCGATAAATCAGCGCACCAAGAAGAAATACACGTCCGCTGGTTCGGGTGAATCGTTGGCCTTGGGCGACCTCGCACCGGGTAGCTATAAGCTGTACGCACGCAAGCTTGGCTATAAGACGACGATTAGGCCGATCGATCTTTCCTGCTCTGACGGGCCGGCATTGTTCAATTTGAGAATGTGGGAAGGGAATTCGCGGGAATACGTCACCGATGCCGTAAAAGAAATGCGGCTTGACCGCATAACGATGATTGGCAATACCGACAACGGGTCTCGAGTGGTTCTACCTGGTGAACCATATACGATTGCAAAAGATTGTAGCCAAGTTCGAAAGACCGTTTCTGGCGGCGTTTTAAATGGCAAAGTCTTGAGCCTCCCAAAACCCAAGTATCCGCCGGCGGCCGGGGCCGTCCGTGCGGGCGGAGCCGTGAGCGTCCAGGTGCTTATCGATGAAAATGGAGAGGTTATTTCGGCTTCTGCGGTTAGTGGACACCCATTGCTAAGAGCATCTGCGGAATCGGCGGCCCGAGAAGCGAAGTTT
>JAYSZT010000200.1:0-54422 GCA_043737915.1 Acidobacteriota bacterium | reverse complement strand
CAGCTTTTTTTGCTTTAGGCTTGGAGAATTTACCCTTGGCTGCCGCACCACGTTTAGCCGGAGCTTTACGTTTAGCCGGAGCCGCATCGTCCGAAACTTGTTCGCCGGTTTCAGGAGCGTCTGACGTGTCAGGCTCGACAGTGTCGACGGCCTTCGCCTTCGAGCGTCCACGCTTGCTCTTGGTCGGAGCGACCGGTTCGTCGTCCTCGTCAGCAATACGTTCAAAACCGCCGCCGTCATTCGTGACTGAACTTAGCAGCGAACCGACTTCAGCCTCGGTCGTTCCTTCCATTTCGAATTTTCCGACGCGAACCGTTTCGACGACGATCTCTTTAACACCTGAATCGCCACCACCATCGCCGTCGCTGATTCGTTCAAAACCCGAGTTGTCATATTCGACCGCGAACTGCGGGGCTTCATCCTCGACCGGAGCGAATTCTTTCGAACCGCCTCCGCCGCGTCGTCCACGTCGACTGCGTTTCTGCTCTCTGACCGGTTCGCCATCGGTTTCGTCCGGCCTACGAGCATTCGCTTGCGAATCCGTTCTTTCGTCTGACGTGTCGCGGTCGCTCTCAGGTTCGCTATCTCTTTCAAGGGTGTCGACCAATGGTTCGGTGATGTCCTGAGCGGCGTCCATCTGCTTTTCACGCTCGGCACGCAGACGATCGATCTGGTCGTTAGCCTCGCGTTTGAGGTCCTCCGGCGAGCCCTTTTTATTCTTTTCCATTACGACGCGTTCGATCTCTTCCTCTTCGTCGAAGAAGTCCGAGACATACAAAAACGCATCGCGTTCGAGTCCAATATCGACAAACGCCGACTGCATACCGGGCAACACACGCATCACGCGGCCCTTGTAAACGTTACCGGCGACGCCGGTGTTCTCTTCGCCGCGTTCGATATAAAATTCGGTAACTTTACCGTTATCGATGATGGCGATCTTTTTTTCGCGTCCGTTGACGCTGACGATCATTTCTTTTGACATACTAAAATACGTTCCCTCTGATTAGTGTTTAAAGTTCTGCGAGCCCAAAAGGATTTGGTGACAAAGGGTTGGACTTTATTTCAGGAGGGTTACAGAGAAAAGATGTTAGGTTAAACGGTCGAGCAGATGTTGCGTTTTTTGGTCCCAGAGCTTGCGTTGGAAAGTGGTTTTCCGAATGACAAGTGTCGAATTCAATTATCGCAGGAATCTCTCATGAGAAAGAATGTTCGCATTCTTTCCTGTATCAGGGAGCACCTATTTCCTTATTGGAAAGTGCTCAAACCCGTATAAAATCTCGATCTAAACTAAATATTCTGTAAAATCTTCTGACGTTTGCTCCCCTTCACCGCTCGTTATCCGAGCACCATCGGGCAAACTGACGTTAGTATAAACGAAAACCATTGTGCAAGTAAACCGCAAAAATGATTGATCCTAGTTTATTTGGAATCGAAAAATTGCCGCTCCTCGCGAGGTTCACATCTCATGGGCGACGGCGTTAGGTGTCTTGGTGGGAGGTTGGGAGAAACCAAAACCACTGGGAGAAACCAAAAACTTTGGGAGAAACCGAAGCCGCCAGTTTAACCATCCGGCAACTTTGCACTTTGGATGTTCACTTATTTATGTCAAAAAAAGACCAAAACCTTTCACACTTTTTTTCAATTGTGCCCTTTTTTTATTTCTCTACTTTTGATTTACTGATCAGTTCAAAGGCCTCCTCGCAGTCGGACATGACAAATCGCGATCGCTCATTATTGCAACCACCGTCTTTGTTCAAAAAAATGCTTCCGAGAGATGTTGATGGTCGACCATTTGTTCATCCAAAACGCGTTGAATATGCCCGAATCAACCGTCCATTAAAAAGAGATCGCCACGCCGTACGAATCGCAATACCATATTATTCTTTTATGATCCTGATGGTTAAGTTTAATTAAAATGAAGAATTTATTGTTTTCATGTGCTCTCGTGTTGCTGCTCTCGGCCGCGGCCTTTTCGCAAACGGCGTCGATCCGCGGCACCGTGAAGAGTCAGATCAATGACAGTCCGGTCGCAAATGTATCGGTGGAGATAACGCAGTTGCGGCGATCCGTCGAAACTGACGACCAAGGCGTTTATGAATTTGTTAATATTCCGCCGGGTCGATATACCCTGGTGACGCACATCGAGGGATTCTCCGATCAGGCTCGCAGCGTCGTGCTCGTAAACGGGGCGGAATCGTCGATCGATTTTACTCTTAGCATCACATCTTTGCGGGAGGAAGTAACCGTCACCGCGAGCGGCTCGGAGGAATCGGTTTTCGAGTCTTTTCAGTCGGTAAACTCGGTCGGCGGAACGCGGATCAAGGAGCAGGCGAGCACATCGATCGGAGAAGTTTTGGAACGCGAGTCAGGTGTCGGTAAACGGTCATTCGGACCGGGCACATCGCGGCCCGTGATTCGTGGCTTCGATGGCGACCGCGTTCTGGTCTTGCAGGACGGTATTCGGACAGGATCGGTTGGTTCACAATCCGGCGATCACGGCGAGCCGATCGATACGCTCAACCTCGAACGGCTTGAGGTCATTAAGGGGCCGGCTACGCTACTTTACGGCTCGAACGCGATCGGCGGTGTCGTCAACGCCGTCACTTCTGACGAGAACGATCCGCATCCGGGCGTGCGCGGGTTTTTTACCGGCATTGGCGCGACGAATAATAGACAGGGCGGCGTTTCCGGCGGAGTCGAATACGGATACAAGAAGCTCCTTCTAAACAATAACCTGCATTTTCTACGGGAAGGGGATTACGCGACGCCTTTCGGCCGTATTCCGAATTCGTCCTCGCGTGCCTATGGTGGTGGTTCGAGCCTGGGCTATTACGGCAAGAAAGTTTTCTTTGTCGGGTCATTCGATCTTGACCGTCGCCGATACGGAGTGCCGTACACGCCTCTCTTTGAGGCCGGGAGTCTGTTGACCGACCCAAATGGTGACCCGTGTGAACCACCGGCTGAGGCGGAACGTCCAGGCGGCAAGGGTGGCGGCGAGTGCCAATATAATATCTTTGCGATCCGCAATAGGTTCAGCAACTCATTACCGGAAGTGCCAGACGAAGCTATCGACATCCGGATGCGCAAGAATAATTATCGGTTTCGCGGGGGCTTTCGAGACTTAAAAGGACCGATCACGCGGGGAAATTTCTCAATCGACTATACCAACTACAAACATGAAGAGATCGAGACCGCAGATCTACTCGACACGATTGCGACGACCTTTACCAATGACACGTTCTCATATCGAGCGATGTTTGAGCAGGCAAAATATAGCAAACTATCCGGCCGTTTCGGTTTCGAAGGCTACCGACGAAACTACCTGACCGTCGGAGCAGAGCAGCTCGTCGATGGAAAGGTCCTGCATAATAATTTTTCAGTGTTCGGTTTACAAGAACTGAGTTTCAGCCGCGTCGCCCTTCAGTTCGGCGGACGTGTCGAGACAAACCGCTACAGTCCGATAAATCAGGCGGTCTACGAGAGCCGTAATTTTACCGGTTTCTCCGGAGCGGCAGCAGCTCGAATTAGGCTCTGGGAAGGTGCGGCCTTCATCGCTAATTTTACAAGTGCCTACCGCTCACCGGCTCTTGAAGAGCTTTACAATAACGGAGCCCACATCGGCACCGTAACCTTTGAGATCGGTAATCAGAATCTCGAACGCGAACGCTCGACCGGCGTTGAGCTTAGTCTTCGTCAACGTTTGAAACGCCTCCGGCTGAACGGCAGCTTTTTTTACTACAACATCAACAATTTTGTCTTCCTGTCGCCTCAGGACGCCGACGGAGATGGCAACATCGATGTCGAAGACAATCTGCCTGTTGGAGATTATCTGCAAAACCGGGCACGGTTTATGGGTGCGGATCTGTCCGCTGACGTTGATATTAAGAACTGGCTCGGAGCATTTTTTATTGCGGATGTGGTCAAGGCGGAATTGAAAGAAACGGGAACGCCGCTACCCCGAATTACCCCTGCCCGTGCACGGCTCGGACTCGATTTTCGCTACAAGGGTTTATCTGTCCGTCCCGAGGCCGTATTTACGGGAGCGAGAAAGGCCGATGACGTCTTCACGCTCGAAACGCCGACCGCCGGATACGGCCTCTTCAACGTAAATGCTTCGTACACGATCGCTTCGGATAAGCGAGCCCAAACGTTCTCGCTCAGCACGTCAAACCTCGGCAACCGTCTCTACAGAAACCACCTGTCCTTCATAAAAGACCTCGCTCCCGAACCCGGCCGCGGACTAAGGGTCAGTTACACGATCAGGTTCTTTTAGCAACGGCGTAGTTGTCCTAAACCGACTGACAACAATATGGGCGTGATATTTTCAAACGAATATCACGCCCCTCGTTTTGCGTAAGCCCGTCCGTAGTAAGGGCGAAATATATACTGCGGGTCGACGGAGTTTTTCAATAAAGACTTTTACCTCGTACAATAAACTATCGGTATTTTTTGGTGGGAGAGACGATCTAATGGGAAATGATGTATTGAGTTTTGCGACGGCGAATGGTGATACGACGGCATTTGTTGCGATGCCTGCGGGTGAGGCGACGCGGGCGGTTTTGGTTATTCAGGAATGGTGGGGACTGAACGATCATATTCGTGATATCGCCCAGCGTTGGGCCGATGAGGGGTTTGTGGCGATCGCACCAGACCTTTATCGTGGACGTCTCGCAACGTCGAGCGACGAGGCGGGGAAGCTTATGCAGGAGCTTTCTACCGAGGACGGACTTGACACGATCGCGAGGGCGATCGCCGCTTCGACCGAGGAACACGGCATCTCGCACTTCGGCATTACGGGTTATTGCATGGGCGGCACGTTTGCTTTGCGGGCAGCATGTGAGGTCGAGGGCATTAGTGCGGCGGCGGCATTCTACGGCGATGTGCCGCCGGAGGACGTTTTGCAAAAGCTGACGGTGCCGACAATATTTATCTCAGGAACTCGCGATGCGTGGATCAACCCGGAAAAAGTTGCCGGACTTGAAGATGCCACTGAGCGTTTCGAACTGCCGATAACTGCGGTCAAATACGAAGCCGACCACGCATTTTTTAATAACACGCGTCCCGAGGTTTACGACGATGCGGCCGCGAAAGACGCCTGGGCATTGGTCACGGGATTTTTTAACGACAAACTGTGATCCTCGATCGAACGGGCAATTGTATTGCGAAGATCATTTGCCCGTTCATCGAGCCTACGTATCTCTGAGGAATTGCTCCAGTTCGTCGGCAGTCGGCAGGGAAGTTCGGGCGCCGACCGCGCGGCATTTGAGTGCGGCGACGGCGTTAGCGGAGCGGGCACTTTCCTCGATGGATCGGCCGGTCAGCAGGCCGTAAAGCATTCCGACCCGAAAGGCATCGCCGGCACCGGTCGTGTCGCGGCATCCGCCGGGAACCGCGAAGCCGGGCGTTTCGATAAATTCACCGCCGCAATAAATCAACGATCCACTTTCTCCAAGCGTCACGCCGGTCACCGCGCAGCCGTATCGCCGATGGATCTCGTTCAGAGCTTCCCGCTGATCAGCGATGCCGGTCAGACGTTCGGGAAAATCGGACGATGCGATGAAAATATCGACGTATGACAGTAGATCTTCGATGCCGTCAAAAAGGTTGTCGATATCAGACGAAACGATTGTCCCGGCGGCCTTTGCGGACTTCGCCATCTCGAGACAGGCGGCCGTATCGTGCGGCGTGAAATGCAAAACCTTGGCAATTTTAGCCGCCGCGATCGGAGCCTCTTCCTTTTTATAGGCGAGATTTGCCTCACGTTGCCAGATAACGGTGCGTTCACCGCTTTGCTCGTCGATCAGAATAAATGCGATCTGCGTCCGCGTATCAGCGACACGCTCCGCGAAACTAACGTCCACGCCCTCATCAGTCAGCGAACGCATTCCAAGATCGCCGGCATGATCGTCGCCAAAGCGGCCGATGTACATCGTCTTAAGCCCGAGTCGGCGAAGCCCGACGCTCGTCGAGGCGATCTCGCCCCCGACTGCCTGTGAATAATCGATCAGCTCGACCTTTGAGTTAAATGCCGGGTGATGCGGAACGCGGATCAGGAAATCGACTGCGTTCGTGCCGAAACCGACCACGTCGAAGTCCTTGTCGGGAACCAATTCAAATGGAAATTGCATAAGGGAACAGCCCGAGAATTAACCTGCGGACGATAAATAAAAAGTTGGCATTTAATTCTTGCCAAATCGTTGCTGGACAGGATAGATTTAACGGCAACGCTATTTTCACTTGCGGTTTGAGTGTTACGCAAACGATACCGATTGATTTTTGGAGAAAAGATTAAATGCCAACTACAGTTTGCCCTGAATGTACCGAAGAAGTTTTTGTCGATGCTGAGTCCGAACAGGGCGACACGATCTCGTGTGACGAGTGCGGTACGACCCTGGTCGTTGTCGGCCTTGACCCGATCGAACTCGATCCGCGATCGGAGGACGAATCGATCGGTCGAGACTCCGGTGACGACCCCGATTCCTATGGATATGACGACAGTTATTGATCGTCGTTCGGTTTCCAATCGGTCAGAATGAACGGTTTCGTTCACTCTGAATTATCGTTTTGACCATCCGTTTTTAACGTTTTTACCGATCCCACGCAGAACTCCCAATAAAATCAGATCCGATAGACCGAACGGCCTTTGGCACACAGTTTGTATTAGCAAGTCTTGAAAGCGGCGGGTAATGTCCACCGTTCCGCCGAATATCTTCGCTGGTCAATGTGCCATGAATAAAGATTCTTTAACAAATCAACGCCAATCTACGATCATCGCGTGTGTGACACTCGGTTCGATCGCAGCTGGTTCAGCATTTTACTTTTTCGGGCTCGCGATCGCCTTTATTTTCGTGCCGATGGCGGTCGCTGCGTTTTGGGCGTATAGGTTGCATCTCAGCCGTCTCGAGCAGAAGACGGCACAGATCTTAAAGGCGAGTCGCGTTCATCTGGAAACGGTCGAGGCTCTGGCGACGGCGATCGACGCCAGAGATCAGCTCGGTGCCGGCCACGTTCGCCGGACACAGATCTACGCCGTCCGGCTCGGCGAAAAGGCCGGTCTGACGAAGGATCAGATCGATGCCTTGCGAACAGGTGCACTGTTGCACGATATCGGTAAACTCGCCGTGCCGGATCACATTCTGAGAAAGCCCGGCACTTTGACACCTGCTGAGATAGAGAAAACTAAGCGACACTCAAGCGTGGGTGCTGCAATACTCGAGAATATTGACTTTCCGAGCCCGGTCGTGCCGACGATCAAACACCATCACGAAAATTGGGACGGCACCGGCTATCCGCTGGGGCTTTCAGCGGAAAATATTCCGGTGACGGCACGTATCCTGGCGATCGCCAACGCTTACGATTCACTGCGGTGTGATCGGCCGTATCGTAAGGCAAAATCCCGCGATTTCGCTCGTCGGCACATGCAGGCTCAGTCTGCGAGACAGTTCGACCCGAGTCTAGTTCAGATCTTTCTTAAAAATCTGGCCTGGTTCGAAGCCGAGATTGACGCACTCGGACTGTCATACGCTGATAGCGTAAGCACGCAAGAGATAAATGACGGTGACCCAGCCACCGGTTTTATCGAGCAGATCAAACTTGCGAACCGCGAGGCATTCACGCTGTATGAGCTCGCCCGCGAATTCGGATCGTCTGTTAGGATCAACGAAACAATGTCGTTGTTCACGAGTAAGATCAGGGAATTCGTGCCGTTTAATACCTGTGCGGTCTTTTTGATGGACGAAAACGCAGGTTTCGCCAATGTCATCCACGCGGAGGGCGACCACACCGGACTGTTCATGTCGAAAAGCATTCGAGTCGGCACCGGAGCGACGGGTATCGCTCTCAAGAAACGCGAGATCGTTAAGAACGTTAATCCTGATCTCGATTTCTCGCTTTCAGCTCTCGAGGTCGTTCAGGAATATAAAACAATGGTCTCGCTGCCGCTTATTCACGATGGTGAGCTGATCGGTGCCGTGTCCGTTTATTCTCGCGAACTGGAATTTTACGCTGACGAACACATTCGTATTTTAGAAACGATCTCGCGCATCGCGGCCGACGCGATCGGTAAATCAAAACAGCACGATGAGGCCCAGGCACACGCGATGACCGATCCGATGACCGGTCTACCGAATGCACGCAGCTTGCAGTTGCAGTTCGAACGCGAGGTTGCTCGTGCTGATCGCGGCGACAGTAGTTTTCAGGTGCTGATGCTTGATCTCGACGGTTTCAAGCAGGTTAATGATTCGTTTGGTCATATGGTGGGAGACAAGATGCTCGACGAGGTCGGACAGGTCATTCTCGGCCAGCTTCGCGAATATGACTTCCTGGCGAGGTACGGCGGCGACGAGTTTGTCGCACTGATCCCGAATGCCTCGAGCACTGATGTTCTTGAGCTCTGCAAACGCGTTGAAAAGGCCGTGAGTGAATTCAAGCTAGCCGTCGATGTCGACACTACCGCCTCCGTCGGTGTTAGTCTCGGTGCGGCCGAGTATCCCGGCAACGGTGGAACATTTGACCAGATCATTGCTGTCGCTGACAGAGTGATGTACAACCGCAAGACACGTCGCAAACAGGCGAAGGCGGCCGAGAAATTGAACGAATCGGTTCAGATCTCTGAATCTGTAACGACTAACAACAACGTTCGCGTAAGCGTAGATCGCTCGTACCAGAATATGCCGTCCAGCGAAGGGTTCATCGTGGAACTCGACGAATCGCACGTTATTTCGTCTAACGCTATCAACTAGAAGGCTTGTGCGAAGCGGAAATGGACCTGGCTCTTACGCAATTGATAGATCGCGTCAGGGCCGGCGGTCTGCGGAATCAAAAACCGGGGTGGATTGAGCAGATAACCGTAGTCAACGCCGAATTCGCCACCCACCGGCGTCTTTAACCTGAGTCCGAGGCCGACCGTGTGCGACCACAGTGCACGCAGATTCTGACGGAATCGATCGTTCGCCGGTACGTCGGGCGGATTAAAAATATCTTTGACCCGGCGGAAAACGTTGCCGCCGTCGTAGAATGGCACCGCTCGGATCGATCGGTTGAGCGGAATGCGAGCCTCGAGATTGACGACTGCCAGTGCGTTCCCGCCGAACGGGATCGAAAATGGGTCGAGAAACACAGGTTCGCGTTTGCTGTTCAGAAAACTTCCTTGCGGTACGACCACCACTCGCGGTCCGGCTTCTTCAAAATCAAATCCACGCAATGTATTCGAACCGCCCGCGAAGAAGCGTTCGCTGATCGGCAAGATCCCTTCGAGGCCGGGGAATTGAGTACCCGGAAAACGGTTACCGTTTGAAAAAACGCTCGCGAGTCCGAGAATGCCGCGGGCGGCAAAAGTCGTGTTTTTGAGCTGCTTCAGCGTGTAGTAAAAATTGTAGCTCGCCTGAAATTTGTGAAAGCCGATGTTCGCACCGAGTTGCGGCACCGAAATGTTGTATTCAGCCAGCAGATAGCTGCCCCGCGTCGGGTCGCTCGCGCTATATTTGCACGGCTTGCCGGGTTCCCCTTTCGCGATCAGCTCCAACAAAGAATATTTTATCGCGCAGTTTTCGCGTGTGTCGCGAACCAGAGTCAGGCCGACGCCTGACGTGCGGATCCGTGAATCAGGTTTGATCAGATCTCTGATCAGAAGACTCTCCACGTTGAAGATACGAACGTCCTCGAACTTGAACTTAGCAAACAGAATGCTCCGGCTTTTGCGGCTTAGCGTTCGGCTCGTCTCGGCTGTGAGTGTCAAACGATTGATCGTCGGGCTGCCCGCCCCGTTTCCGAATTCGTCGATCGGATTTCCGTCCGGATCGATCCGTTGCACGACACCGAGCGTTCCCTTATCAAACACCGATCTGAAAAATCTGGTAACGGTCGAGTCGCGTTGATACTGAGCGGTAACAGTCAGAGGAGCGAATCTTTTTGCTCCGTCGCGAATAAACCGCGGATTAATAAAATCGATCTGAACGAGCTGCTGGCGTTGGGAAAGGCGAACGCGGGCTCCGCCCTGCCACAGATTTCCCATCAAATTGACGTGGCGGATATCGAAAAACCCGTTGACGCCGAGATCGGTCGAGAATCCACCGCCGTATGTAATTAGCCTCGGAGCTTGTTCGTTTACACTGATCACGATGTCGGTCAGACGGTCGCCCGCCGGCGTAGTTCCCGCTGGTTGCGGCTTGATCTCGATACGGTCGAAGGCGTCCGTTCCGTAAAGGTTCTGCTCGGTCGAATATACATCGCGTGCCGTCAGAAACTCACCCGGTTTGAGCGTCGCCGCCTTTAGGATCGCGGCCGGTTTCGTATCTTCGTACCCCGTCGCGAGAACTCGACCGATGACTACTTTTTTGCCTTCGTTCGTGACCTTGAACTCAAGTTTTATCTTCTGATCGACCGTCGCCGTATCTTTTTTCGGCTCCTCGAACGAATAGGAAACTCGCGCGTCATAGTAACCCTGATTCGAATAATACTCCGACAACTTTTGAACGGCATTGCGAAACTTCGCCCGCGAATAACTCTCGCCGGTGAGCGGCGGCAGCAGATCCATCAATGTCTTTGTATCGACGGCTGTGTTTCCGACGATGCTGACGTCGCCAACCACGGTCTGGACGCCTTCCTCGACCTCGAACGTAATGATGAGATCTTCGCCGTTCGGCGACACACCCCGATTCACGCGAACCTCGGCGTTGCGGTAGCCGAGTTCGCCCATGATCGAGCGGATCGTCGCCGCATCTTCCTCAAGAATGTTCAGACTCGTGTAGCCGCGGCCATAGCCGAAAAGCGGAATAATACCGAGTAGATTTTTTTCCTGAGATGCCAGAACGGTGCGGACATCCTCGATCTTGACCTTATCCGTGCCACGAATACGCAGGCTGACGAGCCGCAGTTTTCGGTTCAGGGTAACTTTATATTTGACCTCAACCGACTTGCCGACGAGGTCAGCACTTCCGAGCATTGAGCATAAAAATTCGGTGTTGTTCGGTATCGGTTCGCTGTCGCCATCGGCGATCGCCGGGTCGACCGAGCAGACGGATGTGACATCGGCAAAGAAATAGCCGAGTTCCTGATAGTAATTTTCGAGTCGGCGTTCGCCCTCGACAATGGCGGCGAAATCAAGTGAGCCGTCGCGTTTGATCGGCAACAGTTTCGTCAGCCTCGAATCGCCGATCTTTGATTTTTCTGTATCGAGCGTTACTTTGACGGTCGGGCCGACCTTGCCATTTAGCTCGATCGTGATCGCATTTTTTTCGCTGTCATAAACGACTCGAGGCTCATCCAGCGTCGGGGCGACGAAATCTTTTTCTCGCAGCAGTGAACGGATCTTCTCAATGTCCTTGGTCAGGCGTTCACGTGAAAAAACGCCGCCGGTCTGAAGCATCAGCTTTTTCGTATTGAGCGGTTGCGGCAGGCCTTCGATATTTATCTTGAAACTCTCAACGGTCGCCTGCGCATTAGGCTCGACGTTGAAGACAACACCGACCTCGTTTTCCATTGTCAGTGGTTGTTGTTTGTAGATGACAGCCGAGCGGTAAAAGCCTCGTTCACGCAGGTAATCGAGGATGAGATCGGCATTCGTACGCAACGTCTGTTCGGTGATCGCGGTTCCCGGTGTGAGGATGTTTAGTTTGAACAGCAATTCCTGCTCGGTGATCGTGTCGCCCTTATTCTCAGCGACAACGATCGAGACCTTTTCGACCTGCGTTTTTCGCCTTATGTCATATCGGAGGTCGATGCCGTTAGCTGAATTCAGAGTTGCGGCAACGGTGACGGTCGCGATTTTTTTTGTATTGTAGAGAGCGACGATCGAGTCGTGGATCTTGGTCGTCGAATACGTCGTCCCGATCGTGTCTCGAACCACGATTCGAAACTGTTCTGATTTCGGCGGGTTAAGCTCGGAGGAGCCAAACGTAATATCGACCTCACCGATAGGTTTATTCTCGTATTTATTTTGCCCGAAAACAGGCAGCGAGATCGCCAGGAAAGCGATGATCAACACTAAGAATTTCTTGTTCGTAGTTCGTTTCATGCGCGAGGCCTAGAATCTCCTCCGGAATCTGATCTCGACGCTGAAGTTATCGCGATTTCTCGTGACGTTGCTAAGCGAACGCTGCTCGAATTGGGCGACGAATGATAGTTTGTTCGAAACGCGGTATTCGAGCGCCAGGACCTGATTCTGATCCTGCGAAAGATTTGTCGCGTATGTCACGCGAAGATTATTATTTATCTGCCGACCGACCGTGAGACGAGCTGACGGATTCACCTGTTGGGAAGAAATGGTCGGGTCGATCTCGAAAACGTTGAGGCCGAACAACTTGTCCGTCGCCTTGCGGATCGGATTGTTAAAGATAGAATCGGTGAGTATCTCAGCCGCCGTATTGATACCGGTTTGGGCGAGCGTCGGGATTCCGCCAGCCGTGTTTGAAAGGCTGCCAGTCGTTATCAGCGACACGACGTCAGCACTCGGAAGCGCCGGACTCGAGCGAACATTTGCCGCTAGTCGCTCCGTGTCTTTCAGCGGGCCGGAGAGATTAACAAAGATCTGATAACCGCCGATCTCCGTCTCAGCCTGCAGATTTATGACGGGTTCGATCTCTGAATCGGGCGGAAATTCGAGCGTGCCGCGTTGAACCTCGTAGCGTTCCTTACGGTAGAGCAGCGTTCCGCTCGTAGCGGTAATCCGTCCCGACAGTCGCGGGTTGTTCGCATCGCCGGTCAATGTCAGCGACACCGACGCCGTCAGATCGGCGATGTTATTTCTCACGATCAGAGCGTCGCGTCCCTCGATTATGAGGTCGAAACGCGGCGGGCGGATCGAGGTCACCCCGCCGGACAGCGAGCGTTCGCGGCGGCCGCCGACCAGATTGGCGAGGTCAATGTCTTTTGAGTAAAGACTGCGTTTCGCAAATACTCGTCCGGCGATAGTTATCTCGAGATCATCAAGCGAGTTACGGCGAATGCCTGAGATTTCTAGTTGTGCGTCACCCGTCGTCAGAAAATCCTGCGGCAACGGAACGGTCACATTATCGCCGTTGAGAGAAATGCGAAACGTGTCGAGCTTCAGGCCGCTCAGAAGAGCTCCGCCGGTCGCGATAAATTTGCCGCCGCCGAGATAACCTGTCATCTGTTCTATTTCGGCTTGATTGGACGTGAAAATAACGCGGGTCTTGATTCGTTCGAGAGTTAGACGATCGGTGCCGATGAAGGCAGCGACCGAGGCGTTTTCGGTTGACGCCGTTCCCGATAAACGGGCTGTTTTATTCGGCCCCGCAATTCGTATAGCGACATCGGCGTTACCTGCGAAGAAGGTATCTTTAACCGCAAGATTCAGCAGATTTAAACTTATGCGACCGTCCACCGATAGGTCGTTGACGCCGTTGTCGGTGAATGCTTTGGTGCCGCTGATCGTCACATTCGATCCGCCACCGGCAAATTTCGCGTTTTCAAACACGATCTCGCGAGTGCTGAACTTGACCGAAAGCGGTTCCACTGCGGTGAGCGGCGTATCCTGAATATTTAGTGCGAGTTGCGAAAATTGTGCGGAACCGTTCAGGTCAGATGTGTCGAAGACCAACTCGCCCTTGTCATTAGGTTTACGCAGATTGCCGCCAAAATTTATGGTGCCCGTTCCCGTTCCGCTAATCGGAACGCCTTTGAGTTGCGGTACGAATGCGAAATATGGCAACAGCGGGCTCTGGTCAAACGCTGTCGTGACGCGGAAAGGCAGCAAGTCGCTGCCGAAATTAAGCGAGGCGTTTATAATTTGCTGGCGCTCGGCGAGCGTCGCAACGACCGTTGCCGTCAATTCCTGATTAACCGTGCGTCCGTTGATATTTACATCCCCGATCGCACTTTCACCGATCGTGACGGACCTTGCCACGCCGTCAAATTTCACGTCATATGATGGCGGGCGATCCGATTCGCCGATCGCTTTAGCCGTCACGTCGAAGGTACCGCTGATCGCCGGGATGTTTTCATTCGGCGGCAAAAACGCCAGGGCGAGCGGTAGCGGAACCTGTTTGCCGGTCAGATCGAGATCAAACGCGGTCGTCGCCCGGTCGTAAGTTCCTTTCGCGGAAACCAAGCCGTCGCCGACACGGATCTCACCATTTTCGAGGTTGATCTTTGTTCCTTCAAATACCGCTTTCGCCTTTAGGCCGTCGAATGCCTGTCCGGCGATCGTGCCGTTCGTGGCTGACAAATTCACTTCTCCGCGGGCGTCATTCGGCAACCCGCGAATATCCACTGTTCCGGATGTTCTGCCGCTCAGATCGCTGATCCTCGATGGCAGATCGACCGGCAACGCCGCTAGCAGATTGCCGGCGTTCACGCCGTCGAGTTTTGCATTGACCGAAACATTATTGGATCCGCCAGTCGGGATCGAGACCGCAAAATCGGCAATTCCGCCACCGCTCTCGACCAGCTTTCCATTCGTAAACTCGACACCTGAGGGATTGACGGTAATATTCGCTGCGACGCTACCGATCTCGCGTTGACGCAGGATCAATCTGTCGAGCGACGCTCGGCCATCAACATTCGGATCGTACAGGTTGCCTGTGATCGTACCGTCAAATGTGAGGTTTCCCGCCAGATCGACCTGCAACGATGCGATCTGCTGTTCGATATCGGGTGCGATTCCGGTCACTTCGACAAGTCGCTTGATCTCGTTCGCGTCGGTCGAACGCAGTGCAAGCGTCAGGTTTGATTCGTCATCTTTCAGATCGAATCTCCCGCTGGCAGTCAGACCGCTTTTTTCGGTCGATAGCTTTGCAGTTTTGACGTCGAAGAGGCCCTGATCAGCGACGAGTTCGATATTTCCGTTAATTGGAACGAGGCCGCGATCGGCGTTTCCGGCGTTGGCTGTTATCGACGCGTTGAGCGTGCCTGATGTCGTTCGGTAGTTTGTACCTTGAAATGTTAGACGTGCGTTGCCGGTCGTGCTGCCCTCGATGGGAATGATCCGTCCGCTCTGCAAAGCGGCAAGCTTCGCCAGGTCAAGGTTAGTGAAATCGGCGTCGATCCGCGATTGCGAACGCTCGTTAAACGCAATGGTCACGGCTCCGTTTACCTGGCCGTCCATCACACTGGCAATAACATCGGTCAGCTCTGCCCGCTCATTGTTGATGTTGACCTTCGCAGTGGCGGCACCTAGATCGACGCTGCCGAGGATTCCGCCGCCGATACTCATATCCGCACTCGCCCGATACCGCCCGGAACGCTCAACAACAAATACCGGTCGGTTTATCTTGACCGATTCAAGCGTGCCGCCGGTCGCAAGTTGGGCGTTCTTCGTGAGAGTGATGTTTCCGGCGTCGATGTCGTTGGATCGGCCCTCAACGGTACCGTTTCGGATCGATAGCCGAATGCCCGCAATATTAAGATTGCCCAAAACGGCGGAACCGGTGTCGATCCTGGCGACGCGGGATTTGTCCGAATAAACGATCGTCGTCCCGCCGGAATTTTCGATTGAAAGGCTCGGTGTTTCAACGCCCTCGATAATTGTGCCATCGGATTCGACCCGGCCGGCACGAAGGTTCTTGAGCTCGAGATTTGTCGAATTTCGAGTGTCGCGAACTTGGAGTTGCCCTGCGGTAACGCCATCGACATTAGCCCCGGCAATGTTTGCTTTCTGGGAACGCAGGTTCGACGCGTCGACATCGGTCTTGCCGTCCGCACGGCGAACGCGAACGTTCTGACCGGTCAATCCCTCGAGGCGATAATCTTTGCTGGCAAAAGATCTTGCGGTCGCATTAGGTGCCGACAGATCGAGTTTTCCGCCGGGCATCGCCAACCTTATGTTTCTCACGCGAAGATCTTCGAACTCTGTATCGCCGATCGCAAACTTCTGGGCACGGGAGTTACCGACTGACGCTGAAAACTCTGCGTCTTTGTATTCAGCAATAGCATCCGACAGAAAAAGTCCGCCAAGCGTCAATCCCGGACCTTTAGCAGCGATCGCTTGGAGTTCGCCAACCCACCGGAAATCCGTTCCTGTGCCGCGCACATTTCCATTTAGTTTTAGAAAATCAACGCGAAAGACGTCAAAGGTGAGCATCTCGGCGACGGCATTGCCATTCGCCGTATAATTTTCGTTCGTGCCCTCGACGGTCGCGGTGACGTTGACGGCTTTGAGATACACTCCGTCAGCACGCAGGCTTTCTGAATCTGCCGATGCTTCGACGCGAAATGTTTCGCCGACGCCGCTCACGTGTCCCCGCAAATTACCGACACCGCGAAGAGCTGTTCCGGTCGAAAAAGTCATCGCCATCTGCGTAAGATCGACCGTCGATGTAACGTCGAGTTCGTATCGCGGATTCGCCCAGTCTGCCACGGTCCCGTTCAACGACATCTGACCGAGAGGCGTATTCACATCGAGTTTCTGTACGTCGGCGCCGAGATTGTCGGCGATTCCCTGGGCACGGATGTCGATCTTTTCAACGACCTTGGTGTCGTAAACGAAGTTGGAATCCGTCGATGTGAGGTCGAAATTGTAACGGTTTTGCCCATCGGCGTTCAGAAGGCCATTCGGGGATAGAAAGAATTCAACATTTTTTGCGTCGCCCGATATCTTGCGCGACTGCTCACCAAAATGGACAACGCTGTCGCGGATCGCGACGGTAACCGACTCGTACTTGAAATTAACAGCCGAACCTTTTTCGTCCTCGACGAACTTTAAGTTAGAAAAATTGGACTTGCCGTTCTCATCAAATTTGACCCAGACCTCGGCACCGCTAATGTCCGACGAATCGATACTAATATCGCGGCTTAATCGCCACGAAAGCAGGTCGACCACCGACAACCCGAGGCGAGCTTCGCGGACGTAAAACAGCTTTTCACCCGAGATCCTGTCGTTAAAGGTGGCTTCGCGAAGAACCAATTCGAGCGGCGAGGCAGTTACGCGAAACGTTTCCGCCTTAAACTCAACACCGATCTCCGCCATTTTAGTGACGAACTGTTCCTTTATATAGTTATCAAAAATTCCGAAACGGTATAACGCAAATACGATCAAGGCAATGACAAGCAGAGAGAGCGTCGTCGCACCTAGGCCAACGAGCAACCTTCGAGCGCTCAAAATGCCTTTCTTGCGAACTATCGCCGGCTCTTCGAGCTCTAGGTTTTCCTGATTCTCTTCTGCCATTCCCCTTGATCAAACGTTGACGGTTCCAACGATTTCCAGGCCAAAGCCCTCGATCGCGTTGATGCGCGGTGCCCGGTTCGTCAAAAGCTTGATCTTTTTAACGCCCAGGTCTTTTAGTATCTGTGCACCAATACCGTAATCGTGAAAGTTGCCGTAACCGGTCTCGAGTTTCGCGGTGCTAAAATCAACTCCCTTCTCATGCATTACCGCATAAGTTTTGAGCTGATTGACGAGATCCAGATTATTTTCACGCTGACGCAAATATAAAACGATGCCGGAGCCCGCGTTCGCAATCTCTCGTAGCGTCGTTTGCATCGCTGACGGAGCCTCACCAAGCGTCGACCCGAACATCGCGAACGTCACATTCTCCGTTTGGACGCGAACAAGCGTGGGTTCGGTTGTATCCGAAACGTCGCCCATAACAAAAGCGGCGTGGGTTTCGCCGTTAATGATATTTTCGTAGAGGATCGTTCGCCACGTTCCGAATTCGGTCGGCAGATCCGTTTCGATGATCCGCCGCACGAGTGTTTCCTTCGCGACGCGGTATTTGACGAGGTCGGCGACCGAGATTATTTTTAGGTCGTGTTTCTCGGCGAAGATCCGTAATTCAGGCATCCGGGCCATTGTGCCGTCGTCATTCATTATTTCGCATATCACGGCCGCCGGTAGCAAGCCGGCTATCCTCGCAATGTCGACACTGGCCTCGGTCTGGCCTACGCGCACGAGCACACCTCCGCGTTTTGCCCGCAACGGGAAAACGTGACCCGGCCGAGCCAGATCGGCAGCCGTCGATTCCGGATTGACAGCGGCCAAGATCGTCGTTGCACGGTCGGCGGCCGAAATGCCGGTCGTAACGCCGACACGAGCCTCGATCGAAACGGTGAACGCCGTTCCGAAACTCGATGTGTTCTCAGCAGTTTGCGGGAAAAGTTTTAATTCGTCGCACCGTTCCTCGGTCAGCGGCATACAGATCAAGCCCCGTCCGTGAACCGCCATAAAATTGACGATACCGGCCGTGACCATCTCGGCGGCACAGACGAGGTCGCCTTCGTTTTCGCGATCTTCGTCATCTACAATGATTATCATTTTGCCGTCGCGAATATCGGCGACAGCGGCTTCTATCGAGTCTAAAGACATCTTTTATACATCAGGTCGCCTAAACGGCGACGTTTGCCCTATTTTCTTAACTGAATCTTAACTAAATACGCCGCCTTTAGCTAATATTCGCGCTATCAACTATTGCCGGACACCCTTTGTTCTTTGCCGGATATATTGCCAAAATAATGGTTTATGTCGACGGCCCAACCCGAAAACACGAGCAGGCTTAAGTTTATCCTCCACGCCATATTTCTCGTTTCGGGAACCGTCACGGTTCTTATCGGCCAATTATTGCCAATCCTCGCGAAGCAATATTCGCTCAACGATCTTCAACTCAGCTACTATTTTCCGGCTCAGTTCGCCGGTTCGCTATTCGGTACATTTTTAACGAGCCGATACGCCCGAAAGAACCAATTCCTCGCGGCATCGATGGTCGGCGCCGTCTTTATGGCGGCTGGAATGCTGCTCATGAATGTCGATTCGTTTCCGGTCTCACTCTCGGCGTTCGTCATTAGTGGAGTCGGTATCGGCCTGACGTTACCTGCGATCAATCTGACGGTACTCGAGCTAAGCCCCGCAAACTCGGCGTCGGCACTTTCTTTTCTCAATTTTTTCTGGGGAGTCGGAGCGATCTTTTGTAAGCCATTCGTTGATCTCTCGAGCCGAGGGACAAATATTTTGCTGACAACGGTCGTACTTTCCGCCCCGCTTCTGATCGCTGCCGCCGCATTGTATTTTCAACCGACCCGGATAATCGGTCTAGCGCCATCAACTGACGAAAGCGACGATCACGAAGCCCCGATTTGGACGGTGCCGCTGGCGTGGGCGATCGCACTCTTCAATTTTATTCACGTTGGATTTGAAAGCGGGATGGGCGGATGGCTCACGACCTATACGACACGATTCGACGATGCGAATAATGTCGGTTGGTTATCGCCCACGCTAGCGTATTTCGTCTTCTTTGTCGTTGGCCGGGGCGTCGCCCCGCTGCTATTTCGTTTTCTGAATGAGAACAAAATGCTGATGCTCGGCCTCACCGTAATTCTTGCCGGTATGCTCGTCACCGTGACGGCAACAGGTGTATTAATACTCATTGTCGGTGCGGCGATCGCCGGATTCGGCACGTCGTGGATCTTTCCGACAAATGTTTCCCGCTTCTCACACACCTTCGGGCCGACTGCGTCACGGCGAGCGACACCGTTGTTCATCTGCGGAACGCTCGGGGCAACTTCATCTACCTGGCTGATCGGCTTCGTATCGAACCGAACTGGAAACCTGCGTTCCGGTATGTATGTCCTCGTCATCGGCGTCGCAATGTTGATCGTTCTCCAGATCGGGCTCGCCGCAAACTCCCGCCGCCGGCTAGCTTCCTAGATCTAACGACTTCAAATATTCGCGGAAATCCGCCCCGAGGTCCTCGCGTTTTAGAGCGTACTCGACGGTTGCAATGAGGAACCCAAGCTTGTCCCCGGCATCGTGGCGGCGGCCCTCGAGTTTGACGGCGTAGAATGGGCGTTGTTTTAGCAAGATCCGCATGGCGTCGGTGATCTGTATCTCACCTCCGGATCCGGGCGTTGTTTGCTCGATAGCGTCGAAAATATCGGGCGTGAAAATGTAGCGGCCGATGATCGCAAGGTCCGATGGAGCGTCAGCGTATGCCGGTTTCTCGACCATATCGTTGATGCGAAATACGTTCGGCTCTATCTCTTCGGCATCTATCACGCCGAAGCGAGATATCGCTTCGCCCTCGACCTGCATCGTCGCGATCACAGGTGCCTGATACTTCTCGAAAACCTCGACCATCTGCTTTAACGCCGGTTTTTCGGCATCGACGATATCATCTGCAAGCAACGCGGCGAACGGCTCGTTACCGACAAAATGCTTCGCCTGATAGATCGCATGGCCGAGTCCGAGAGCCTGTTTCTGGCGGGTGTAACTGATCTGGGCAATGTCCGAGATCGCACGTATTTGTTCGAACATCTCGTGTTTTCCCTTCTCTTGAAGCAGTTGCTCAAGCTCAAACGAAATGTCGAAATGATTCTCGATCGCACCTTTATCGCGGCCGGTGATGATGAGTATTGACTCAATACCACTCGCGACAGCCTCTTCAATAGCGTATTGAATGAGCGGTTTGTCGACGAGCGGCAGCATTTCCTTAGGCGAGGATTTCGTTGCAGGTAAAAATCTCGTACCTAGTCCGGCGGCCGGGAAAACGGCCTTGCGAATTTTGTTTGTCATACCAACGGGTGTTAAATTCGTTAAGTCTTACTATGTCATCTCGATAGAGTTTAGGTTAAATATGGACGGGAAACAAACATTCGAGACCGTGCTGGTCAAGCACGATAAAATGGACGCGACGGGAATTGAGATACCGTTCGATGTCCAAGCCGTCTTCGGTGCGAAACGTGTGCCCGTCAGAGTCAAGATAAATGGTGCGGAGAATCGCACTACTGTCTTCCGCATGGGCGGAAAGTATATGCTCGTGGTTCCGAAAGTGTTTCGTGAAGCCGCTGCGATCGCTGCCGGTGACCACATTGTAGTCACGATAGAACGTGACACGGACGAAAGAACGGTCGAAATCCCCGCAGATCTTGCCCAGGCACTATCGGAGAGAGGTCTGAGCGAAGCTTTTGATGCAATGAGTTTTACTCATAGAAAGGAACACGTCCGGGCTATTGAGGAAGCCAAAGCGCCGGAAACACGGCTCAGGCGAATTGCTAAGGCTGTCGAAATGATCGCGGGGAAGTAAAGAAGTAGCGGCCTCGCAACGCCGCCGAGTATAAGAAATGTTAGACCTAAATTTAGTCAGAGAAAATCTTGACCACGTCCGCACCGCACTCGGCAGCCGGAATTTTCCGACCGAGGCTCTGGACACATTTGTCGAGCTCGATGCCGAGCGGCGGCGCGTCATCGGCGAATCGGACAAGATAAACGCACTCCGAAACGCGGCCAGTAAAGAGATCGGTTCTCTGATGCAGTCCGGCGATCGGGAAGCCGCCGACTCAAAAAAAGCCGAGGTCGCCGGTCTCAAGGACGATCAGGCAAAGCTTGAAACGCTCCGTGACGAGGCCGAGGTAGCGATGCACGAACTACTCGCCGGTCTGCCGAATATTCCTGCCGAAGGCGTGCCGGTCGGGCCGGACGAATCGGCGAACGTTGAGGTCAGACGCTCAGGGACGCCGCGTGAATTTGATTTCGAGCCGAAAGATCACGTCGATCTGGGCGAAACCCTGGGCATTCTCGATTTTGAACGAGCCACCAAGATCGCAGGTTCGCGTTTCGCCATTCTCAACGGTGCCGGTGCCCGCCTGAGCCGTGCCCTTGTCAACTTCATGCTCGACATCCACACGACCGAGCACGGCTACAAGGAAACGCTTCCGCCATTTTTGGTAAACCGGACCGCGCTGTTCGGCACAAATCAGTTGCCCAAGTTCGAGGCCGATCTATTCCATATCAAAGACGAACGCGGCTTCGCACTAATCCCGACGGCTGAGGTTCCGGTGACGAACTATCATTCTGAGGAAATTCTTGACGCATCAGAACTGCCTAAGAAATACGTCGCCTATACGCCCTGTTTTCGAAGCGAAGCGGGAAGTTATGGCCGCGACACACGCGGTCTCATCCGTCAGCACCAATTTGAAAAGGTCGAGCTCGTAAAACTGAGTTTGCCCGAGAACTCAGAAGAAGAGCACGAAAAACTGACCGCAAACGCCGAGCGAATATTGCAGTTGCTCGGCTTGCCGTATCGCACGGTCGAGCTCTCGACCGGTGATATGGGCTTTGGTGCGAATAAAACCTACGACATCGAGGTCTGGTTGCCTTCACAAAAAACCTACCGCGAGATATCGAGCTGTTCGAACTGCGGCGATTTCCAGTCGCGTCGAATGAATCTGCGTTTTCGGCGTTCCGGCGGAGCAAAACCTGAGTTCGCTCACACGCTGAATGGCAGCGGCCTGGCAGTCGGAAGAACATGGATCGCTATCATCGAGAACTATCAACAGGCAGACGGATCGATACATATTCCGGAAATATTACTCCCGTACATGGGCGGCATTTCTACTATCAGTTGACGAAATCGCAAGACGTAATTACGATGTAATTATGAAGAGTCAGATCATCCAGATCGGTAATTCTCAGGGCGTGCGTTTGCCCAAAGTACTGCTTGAGGAAAGCCGAATAACCGGCGAGGTCGAACTAGAATTGCATCCGGACGGCATCCTGATCCGTAACGCCCAGAAACCGCGTGCGATGTGGGATCAACAGTTCAAGGCGATGGCTGAGAATGAGGACGATGAACTGATTGACGATCACACGCCGACGGCGTTCGAGAAAAAGGAGTGGCAATGGTAAGCAGATTTGATGTCTATCTCGTAAATCTCGACGCTAATCCATCGAAAGACGCTAAGAACACGCGTCCTTGTGTCGTCATTTCGCCGGACGAGATGAACCGCAACCTCAAAAACGTTATCGTCGCACCGCTCTCGTCGAACGTCACGCAATATCCAACCCGGATCGGAGTAAGCTTTCTAAATAGCGAACGAGCGATCATCCTTGATCAGATCAGAACCGTAGATATTTCCAGATTAGTGAAAAAGGTCGGCGAGATAGAGGTGTCCGCACAGAAGGAAACTCTCGTTCGCTTGCAGGAAATGTTCGCGGAATAGTCGATCGAGAGCTAGTCGCAGATTCGGTATTTTTCGATTAACCTCCAAGGTCGGCCATTGATCTGCTCGATCAAACTGACCTCTTCAAAATCCAATTCGACTGGTAATTCGTAGGACTCGATCTCGTCAAATATCTCGTCCGTACACGACGAATTTCTGGGATGCATCAGCGTTATATGTGGATCGTGATGACTTATCAACTCGGCCGATCCTCGCAAAATGTTTCGCCGTAGGGCTTGGAAAGCTTCGCTGTGTTTTGCACTCATCAGCACTCCTGCATCGCCGGCAAATCTTTCAGCCCCGGAGAATTGAATACTCAGCGGGCAGTCAATTTTGATGTTTTTGAGATTTTGAACAATATTTCCTATCGGCGAGATCTCGTCTTCGCGGCAAAGAGTGACGTGGGCGGCGATCAGGCGAAACTGCTCAGGGTTGAACGCCAACCGTATTTTTTCGATCGATCGCGTTGGATCAGAGACAAAAAGCGTTAACTGTTGTCGTTTGCCAACCATATTGTTCCTCGACAACAAAAAAACACGGGGCGAATCAGCCCTCGCTCTTCGAAAGATTCCAGAGCCTGTCCATCTCTATGAGATCTGACTCGGATAGTGTTCTGCCGTCAGCCTTTAAGCTGTTTTCGATAAACTTAAAGCGTTGACGAAACTTACGATTAGTTTTTTTGAGGGCTGTCTCCGGTTCGACGTCCAGGTGGCGGGCGAGATTTTGGATAACAAATAGAAGGTCGCCGATCTCCTCGGCGATATTTTCTTTATCGCCGCTTTTGAGAGCCGCTTTTAACTCGGCGGTTTCTTCATCAAGTTTTTCAAATATCTGATCAGCATTCTCCCAATCGAAACCGACCTTTGCGGCTTTTTTGGTCAATTTCAACCCTTCGAGTAATGCCGGAAAATGAACCGGAACTTCGTCGAGGATCGATTCGACCGGCTTCTCGACCTTACCCGAAGCCTTTCGCTCGTCGGCCTTGAGTTGGTCCCAGTTGTCGAGCACGTCCTCGGCACGGGCAAATTTCGCATCGCCGAAAACGTGCGGGTGCCGCAGAATAAGCTTTTGCGTGACTCCACTCGCCACATCGTCGATCGTGAAATCACCGCGTTCGGTGCCGATGGTCGAGTGAAAAACTACCTGCAACAGCAGATCGCCGAGTTCCTCGGTCAGATGCTCGGTTTCGCCCGTTGCGTCAGCTTCCTGGATGGCATCAAACGTCTCGTACGCTTCCTCGAGCAGATATTGAGATAGAGATTGATACGATTGCTCGGCGTCCCACGGACAACCGCCGGGGGCCCGAAGCCTTGCCATCACGGCGACTAATTCATCGAAACTTTTTGACATAAACCAAATTTTGAATTCTTTTTCGTCAAAATGCTACTATCGAATCAAGGTTTTAAAACATATGATCGGCAACGAAGATAATCAGGAAGAGGTCACATATAAGGTGGCTGACAGACGTAAATTTAACCCGGACGGCAGCGTTCGCGAAGGTGTAACGCTCGACGCGGCACCGGTTCCGGCTAAACAATCGGAAGAAAAGACGGCAACGGAAAACGCCGCTTCCGCTCCGCCGGCCGCGGTCGAGGAGACATTTATCGATCCGATGGCTGAGGAAGAGGAACTGCCCGATGATCTCGGAGAAATGCCGGGAGCCAAAGATCCGGCTAGTTTTGTTAACTTTCTCTCGACGCTCGCAACCAACGCCGCCGCCGCTCTCGGAGCCGTTCCTCATCCGGCGACCGGCCAGCGAAGCCTCGATCTGGACAGCGGTAAATATTGGCTCGACATACTTTCGATGCTCCGCGACAAGACGCAAAACAACCTGCACCCGCAAGAAAGCCGCCTGCTCGAAGGCCTTCTCGGCGATCTTAGAATGCAGTACGTCCATTTGGTTAAGGCAACCGAAGAAAAGCTAAAAGCCCAGGCTGCTCAGAAACTTTCGGGTGACGATCTTTTAGGCAAGCGATAATTTGCCCGGTGGACTTCGATTCGCTTCGCTTTGTTGCCCTCGTCTTCGTCTTTTGACTCTATGAAGCTTACATTTCTCGGCACCGGCACCTCGACGGGCGTTCCATCTATTGGTTGCGACTGCGAGACGTGCATGTCCGAAGATCCGCGAGACAAACGCCTTCGGGTTTCGATCCTGATCGAGCATCGGGATAAGAAGATTCTGGTGGATACCTCGATAGATTTCCGTCAGCAGGCGTTGCGAGCGAAGATCAGTCATCTCGACGCGGTTTTGATCACACACTGCCACGTCGACCATGTTTTTGGCCTCGACGATATTCGGCCGCTTAATTTTCGTAACGGAGCGATGGGTGTTTACGCGAATGACGTCGCGTGGACCGATCTAAAACGTATTTTCCAATACATTTTCCAGCCGACGCATTTCGGCGGCGGACTGCCTCAACTGATCCCGCATACGGTCGTCCCGCAAGCGGCATTTTGTATTGGAGACGAACTCGAGATCACGCCGCTCGAGGTTATCCACGGCAAACTGCCCGTGATCGCCTACCGATTTAACGATTTTGCCTACGCGACCGATCTGAAGGTAATTCCGCCCGAATCGATGGACGGTCTCCGAGATCTCGACGTCCTCGTGCTCGATTGCGTTCGTATCAAACCGCATTCGACCCACCTTTGCCTCGAAGAGGCCCTCGCTATCATCGGGGATCTTAGACCAAAAAAAGCCTTCCTGACCCATCTCAACCACGACATCCTTCACGAACGCGATACAAAATTATTACCGGAAAATGTCAGCTTTGCCCACGACGAATTAGTTGTCGATATCCCGTAAAATTATAGTTTTCCGCATGTGGATTTCCGTCTAAATGCTTGCGCTTAAATACGTTACCATTATGTTACACATAAATTAACCCTAAACCTTAGCCATAGCGCGCTAAATTGTTGAAATAATTAGGGTTAGCAAAAAGATTTAAAACCACTATATTTTGTGTTGACAATGCTTATCCTCTACCATATAGTCTATATCCACGTAGGAAAAAAGCCTTTGACTTTTACCCAAAGTCCGGCGTGAAAAATATTAAATGGCGGTGCGGATATTGACCTTGTTTGGTTGAATTAAAAACAAGGCCGAGAGGGACTTTCTCTCTAAAAAACACACCAAAACGGCTATCTCGCCGTCATCAAACGCAATCTTGCGAGCGAACCGAGGATAGAGCGAACCGAGGATAAAATGGATAACTTTTCAGGACAGGGCGGCACGGCAACTTCACGACAAACAGAGAACGCTCCGCAGACATCGATGCAGGTCCGCAAGCGGAACGGTTTGCTCGAACCGGTTGATATTAATAAGATCGTCCGGGCGATCACACGCTGCTGCGTAAATCTGCCTTCGGTAGACAGCCTGCGGATCGCGACGAAAACGATCAGCGGACTTTATGACGGAGCGACGACGCAGGAGCTGGATAAATTGTCGATCCAGACTGCGGCAAGCCTGATTTTCGAGGAACCTGAATATTCGCGTCTTGGTGCCCGCCTGCTTAATCAGTATGTCGAAAAAGAAGTTCGCAATCAGGAAATACATTCTTTCTCGCAATCGATCGCGTTTGGAGTGAAAGAAGGCCTGATCGGCGATCGTGTCGCCCAATTTGTCATTCAAAACGCCCGCAAGTTGAATGATGCGATCAACAACGAGCGAAATGATCTGTTCGAGTTTTTCGGGCTGCGGACATTGTATGACAGATATTTATTGAAAAGTCCGATCACCCGCGACGTGATCGAAACGCCGCAGTTCTTTTGGATGCGCGTAGCCTGCGGATTGGCCGAGAATCCTTACGAAGCGATCGACCTTTACAACTTGTTTTCGTCTCTCGAATATATTCCGAGCACGCCAACGCTTTTCAACTCCGGCACCCGGCACGAACAGCTTTCGAGCTGCTTCCTGCTAGATTCGCCGCTCGATAGTCTGGAGAGCATATATAAAAAGTACGCCGATGTTGCGATGCTTTCGAAATTCTCGGGCGGCATCGGGATTGCCTATCACCGCGTCCGTTCGCAAGGTTCGCTCATTCGCGGCACCAACGGCCATTCAAACGGCATCGTTCCTTGGCTTAAAACACTTGATTCGTCAGTTTCGGCGGTGAATCAGGGCGGCAAACGCAAAGGTGCGTGTTGCGTCTACCTCGAAACGTGGCACGCGGACATCGATGATTTTCTCGAACTCCGTGACAACACCGGCGACGACGCCCGCCGCACACACAATTTGAACCTCGCGAACTGGATACCCGACCTCTTCATGAAGCGCGTCCAGGCAGATGCCCAGTGGTCGCTTTTTGACCCGAAAGTTGTCGCCCATTTTCCCGACCTCTACGGCGAAGAGTTTGAGACCGCATATCTCAAAGCCGAGGAAGAAGGCCTTTTCATGAAGCAGGTCAACGCCCGCGATCTCTACGCAAAGATGATGCGTACGATGGCTCAGACCGGTAACGGCTGGATGACCTTCAAGGACGCGAGTAACCGGAAATCGAACCAAACGGCGAAACCTGAAAACGTCGTTCACCTTTCGAATCTCTGTACTGAGATCATCGAGGTCACATCAGAAAACGAGACCGCGGTCTGCAATCTTGGTTCGATAAATGCGGCACGATATGTAAAAGAAGGACAGTTCGACTTCGACAAACTGCGTCACAACGTCCGCCTCGCAGTTCGCCAACTCGACAAGGTCATCGACCTTAACTATTACGCGATACCGACGACCGCTGATTCTAACAACCGCTGGCGAAATATCGGCCTCGGCGTTATGGGTTTGCAGGACGTTTTCTTCCAGATGCGTCTCGTTTTCGATTCGGATGAAGCTCGTAAGATCTCGGCAAAAATTCAGGAAGAGATCTACTTCGCGGCTCTGGACGCATCGTCTGATCTCGCTACCGAACGCGGCATTCATCGCGCATTCGGCGACACGCGTGCCGCTCAGGGCGATCTGCAGTTCGATTTTTGGGGTGTGACTCCGGACGATATCGGCCGTTGGGACGCACTTCGCGAAAAGATCAAAACGCAGGGTTTGCGTAACAGCTTGATGATCGCCATCGCTCCGACGGCGACGATCGCTTCGATCGCCGGTTGCTACGAATGTATCGAACCGCAGGTATCGAACCTGTTCAAACGCGAAACGCTGTCAGGCGATTTTGTTCAGATCAACAAATATCTGGTCAATGAACTAAAAGCGATCGGCCTGTGGACGGATGAGATCCGCAATAAGATCAAGCTTTCGGAAGGCTCGGTACAGGAGATCGCCGAGTTCACAGACGAGCTCAAAGCTATCTACCGCACCGCGTGGGAAGTGCCGATGCGTTCACTGATCGACATGGCCGCTGACCGCGGAGCCTTCATCGATCAGAGCCAGTCGCTCAACCTTTTCATGGAAAGCCCGAATATCGGAAAGCTTTCATCGATGTATATGTACGCGTGGCAAAAGGGTTTGAAGACGACGTATTACCTACGTTCGCGTCCGGCAACACGCATCGCACAGGTCGCCGCCGCCGACAACATCGCATCCGTTATCGAAGAGCCGACGAAGAAGGCTTATACAGATGAGGAAGCGTTGGTTTGCTCGCTGGAGAATCCAGAGGCGTGCGAAGCGTGCCAGTAGGGATGACGGAAGACGATAAACAAAACCTAAAGGACTTAATCGACGAAAACAAGGGGCAAGCTTGCCGAATTTTTTTACCGACGGACAGGAGCTTGAGCTGACGATAGAAGGTTGGTGGCACGATATGGGCGAAGAACCACACGGCCACGCGACCATTTTGAAAGCAGTGAAATCGCAACGAGTTTGGAAGCAGGGATCGGCAATTAGCTTCTGCCTGGACGAAATCGACAGAATATCTTATTCAGTTTCGGGTCAGATAGTTTTTCAGTCACAGTAATAAAGACAATCATGTTATTAGATCAAGGATTCAATTTAACGTTACGACCGATGAAGTACCCGCATTTTTACGAAATGTACAAAAATGCGATCAAGAATACGTGGACGGTCGAGGAGGTCGATTTTTCGACTGACGTCACCGATCTGCGTAATAAAATGACCGCATCGGAGCGGCATATGATACATCGTTTGGTGGCGTTTTTCGCGACCGGCGATTCGATCGTTTCGAACAATCTCGTCCTCAACCTGTACAAACACATCAACGCTCCCGAGGCGAGGATGTATCTGTCGCGACAGCTTTATGAGGAGGCGGTCCACGTGCAGTTTTATCTGACGCTGCTCGATACGTATATCCCCGATCACCACGAGCGTGAACAGGCGTTTGCGGCGGTGCAGAATATTCCGTCGATCCACAAAAAAGCAGAGTTTTGCTTCAAATGGATCGACTCGATCCAGAATCTGCAAGCACTCGAAACAAAAGAGGACCGGAAACAGTTCTTGCTGAATCTTATCTGTTTTGCGACCTGTATCGAGGGCCTGTTTTTCTTCGCTGCATTCGCTTACGTTTATTTCTTGCGTTCAAAAGGATTGCTTCACGGCCTCGCGGCGGGAACGAATTGGGTTTTCCGCGACGAATCGGCACACATGGCATTCGCCCTCGATGTGATCAAAGAGGTTCGCAACGAGGAACCGGAACTGTTCGACGATTCGCTCCACCGCCAGATCGTCTCCATGATCGACGAAGCGGTCGAGTGCGAGATGCAGTTTGCCGATGACATCCTCAGCGGCGGCGTCTCTGGCCTGTCGGTTGGCGATATGCGTCAGTATCTCGAGTTCGTCGCCGATCAGCGTCTAGTGATGCTCGGCATGCAAAAGGTTTACGGAGCAAAAAATCCGTTCTCGTTCATGGACCTCCAGGACGTCCAAGAACTAGCCAACTTCTTCGAACGCCGCGTCTCGGCGTATCAAGTCGCGGTTGCGGGCGATGTGAGTTTTAACGAGGCTTTTTGATTTTCGGATATTTACTTAGTACGGTAGGTTACATCGTAAACATCTGAGCTTTTTTGTTAATTTGAAGAGATCGAAGAAGAGTCTATACCTTAAGCGAATACCTCGATGAGCAATCTACTTATCGCATTTCAAGGCGTACTATGTATATGCCTTCTGGCTGTTAGTACATTTGCACAACCGGTGAGGGACGGGTCGGTCCGGGGTACGGACGTAACCCTTCACTACAATCTTCACGGGGATAAGGGCGAATATGTAATCCTTCTTTCCGGTGGTCCGGGTTCGGACGTCCGCTACATGCAGCCGATCGCTGATGCGCTGAGTGACTATTACCGCTGCGTAATGCTCGAACAGCGGGGAACCGGTCGATCAAAGTTGGACAGGCTCACTACCGATGCGGTCAAGATGGAACGCTACGTTGAGGACCTCGAACTCTTGCGCAAGCATCTTAACGCGTCGAAGATCAGCCTTATCGGAAACTCTTGGGGTTCGATGCTTGGGCTTCTTTATAGCGGCGCGTATCCGAATCGAGTAAACAAGCTAATTTCAGTCGGATCGGGTGTGATTACCGATAAATACGCTGATATGTTTGACGACAACCTGCGCGTCCGGCTCCTTCCCGAGGAAAAAAGAGTTCGAGACGAATGGAGAGAGAAACTGAAAAATGATCCCTCGCTGTTTGATGTTGCTCGATATGAACGCGACAAACTCGGAATACCGGCTTATTATTACGATCGCGAGATCGCGTTAAAGGTAGCACGTGACCTGCGCCCGGATGATGTAAATTATCGTCTCGGACAGGAGTTCAGTAAGGCATATCCCACGTTCGATATAAGGCCGTCTATCCGCAAGATCAAGGCTTCCACACTATTGATACAAGGTCGGCAGGACCTTGCGCCCGAGTCGAGTATTATAGAAACCCACCAACTCATTAAAGGATCGGTCTTAAAGTTTATTGAAAAGTGCGGTCATAGCCCTTGGGAGGAGAAACCTGCCGAGACTTTTCAATTGATCCGTGAATTCCTATCCAAAGGAACGAAGGCAAGGGCTTAGGTATCGTTCCCAACCGCGCTATACGCGGGCCAATAGACGGGCAAATTAGTAAATTGATGAAAAATTATCCCACGCCTTTGAATAGGCCTGCTCGGCAGCTCAGTTTCCCCGTAACGAAGGGTTTGTGATTAGCGTCGCCAAATGAAAGGCGGCGATCAGAAGGTTGCTGATGACGACCGGATTTTTCAGGGTACGAACTGTAAATGGCGTCGTTATTTTATAAATAATTTGTACTAGTAGCAGGGCACCGACTGCTTGCGGTCTGTCTGCGAAGATCAAAATTACCGACACCACTGCGATCGCGATGTAAATCGAAAGTAGAATGCCGCGGGCCTGACTTCGAGCGCCATAGGCCTCTTTCGCCCAAACTGCATCGGTCAATAAACCAAGGCAAACCGGCACTAAAACGGCAATATTTAACAGTAGCGAGAGCGTTATCATCAGATTCATTTATCTATTTCCTGGTACGGCACCGCTGCCGCATTATTTCTCATGACAAATTTCGAGAAAAATCCCGCATTGGATTCGTACCGAATCCCCGGCACCTAAAGATATCGACTCTAGCGTTGGTTATTTGTTATCTCGCGGGTTTCTTGCCACTTGTAATTGCCTAGCATTCTGTGGTCAGAACTGTATGTTACAATCCGGCTATGACCGGTATAAGGCTCTTTGGTCAAATATGAGCGAACGCGATCTCAACCGCGAGCCGCCTCATTGGCATCGTCAGTATCTCGAAGATCGCGAAAAAGCCATCAGTGAAGGTAAAGATTCATTCATCAGCCTGGATGAGTTCGAAGCCGATCTCCGAGAAGAATTGATGTGAATATAAAAGTATTACGTAGTATTACTTTCCGCGCGGCGGATCATCGCCGACGGCATCAGGTTCTACGAGGCTCTAGATTCCGCATTCCGAATATATGGAACATTTTGATGTCCTCATTATAGGTGCAGGGCTTTCCGGCATAGGTGCGGGAGCTCGGTTTCGGATGGATTGTCCGGGCAAGACGTTTGCGATCCTCGAGGGACGTGAGCGGAGCGGTGGGACTTGGGATCTGTTTCGATATCCGGGCGTTCGTTCGGACTCGGATATGTACACGCTTGGCTATCGATTTCGGCCTTGGAACGACACAAAAGCACTCGCCGACGGGCAATCGATACTCAACTACATCCGCGAAACGGCGACGGACTACGATCTTGACAATGAAATTCGATACGGACATAGATTAACGCGTGCGGAGTGGTCCTCAGACGATTCGCGATGGACGGTCATTGCAGAAGTCGGACAGAATTTACCGCAAAGCCGCGAAGACGCAAAGGAAGACGCAAATGCCGGAAACGAAATCGGCGAGCCACAACCCGGAACCGTCATTTTCACTTGCGGTTTTCTTTATCTCTGTACGGGTTATTATGAATACGAGCAGGGTTACACTCCTGATTGGGCGAGCTTGGGGGAGTTCAAAGGCACCGTTGTTCATCCGCAATTCTGGCCCGAAGGACTTGATTACGCAAATAAAATAGTCGTCGTGATCGGCAGCGGAGCAACGGCTGTAACGCTCGTTCCGGCGATGGCGGAGACGGCTGAGCACGTGACGATGCTCCAACGTTCGCCGACGTATATTGTCTCGATGGCGGCTGAGGACAAGATCGCGAATTTCATTCGCAAGCTGATGCCGGACAAGGCGGCGTATGCAGTTTCGCGTTGGAAAAACATTGTTCGGCAGGCTTTCTTTTACAAATTTTCAAAGAAATTCCCCGCAGCCGTAAAACGCCTGATCGACAAAGGCGTTCGAAAGGAACTCGGCGAAGTCGATCCGCAGGAGCATTTTACGCCGAATTATGATCCGTGGGATCAGCGTATATGCGTTGTACCGGACGGCGATCTGTTCAAATCGATGAGCCGTGGCCGGGCATCGGTCGTGACCGGAAATATTGAATCATTCAATGAAAACGGCGTTCGCCTGACGAGTGGCGACCAACTCGACGCTGACATTATCGTCACAGCGACCGGTCTCAAGCTCAAGATCATGGCGGGGCTTGCTTTGGTGGTTGACGGAGAAGTTGTCGATCTCTCGACCAAAATGACCTACAAAGGCATGATGTACAACGACGTGCCAAATCTCGCGCAGGCATTCGGCTACACAAACGCTTCGTGGACGCTGAAGTGCGATCTGACCAGCGAATATGTATGCCGAATTTTGAACTATATGGACGCGAATGGATTTGCGAGTTGCAGGGCAACTATCAACGATCCGGGAGTCGAACGGATTCCGGTACTCGATTTTAAGTCGACATACATCGTTCGCGAACTCGACAAGCTTCCCAGCCAAGGCTCGAAACATCCGTGGCGGCTGCACCAGAACTATTTTAAAGACCTGTCAATGCTCAGATACAGCCGACTCGACGACGGCACGTTGATGTTTGAAAAGGCTACCGACTCTCTTTAAGCTAACTGATAAGATAGTTCGAGTTTTGGGTTCATCTTCGTCTCAGTCCTAAACTTTGCCTTCAAAATAAAAGGTATTCACGAATCTGCTATTGGGCGTTTCGTCACTTCCTGGCGATCGATCCGATGTGATCAGTTAGCTGGTCGGCGGCACTGGACACGCCTCGAAAGCTCGGGAAGTAGTTGACGTCGACGACGATAGGACCTTTCTGGCAGATCAAGACGTCGACCCCGTAGATCTGTAGGCCCAGAGATCGTCCGCAGCTAATTGCAAGGTCGTGGAGCATTGGTTCGACGGCAACGGCCTCACGAATACCGCTGTCGGAATGCTTGCGGATGCCGGAGACCCGATCACCTATAACGTAAAGCTTGAGTTCATCTTCAACCATCGTAATCATTTCCTGAACGAGAAAACCGTCTTCGACCTGCGTTGTTGCGAGCTCGCCGGGGTGGCGGACAATTCGAATACCGCCGCCGCCATGCCCAATATTCGGCTTGATAAGCAGCGGTCCGAGGTCGCTGACATCGGGGATACCCGCAAGGTCACGGGTCACCCAAGAGCGCGGGATCGGTATGTTTGCGGCAGAGAGGAGAACGGCGGCACGGATCTTATTCAGAGTGTTGATGGATGCATAACACGGGTTGATAATGTGGGCGCCTTGGGCTTCAAGCACCGCCGCAATATTGAGCCAAAGTGGGGTTTTTGACTTAAGAATGTAGAGGTCGGCCTCAATATCCAACTCGTCGAGGCTGACGGTCATCGCGTCGGAGACATTGGCTGAAACGTCGAAGCCTTCCGCCGATAAGTTCGCGATCACCTCTGATAACATAGGGGCATCGGCCTTGTCCTGTGCGTAGGCGAGCATGAAGTAAATTTTCATAAATGTCGCTCTTCCCATGCCTGAATGATGCGTGCAGCGACCAGAGCGGGGGCACCCGGAACTCCCATCAGGCTGCCGAACGCTCCTACGTCGACGACGTATGGTTTACCGCCGCTAACAATGAGATCGAATGAAAACAGATCGATCGTTAGTGCCTTCGAGATCCGGGCCGCGATACTGCGAGTTTCATCGTCAATTTTGATCGGTGTTCCGATCTTGTCCGCGTAAGTGCGAAGTGGAAACATTCGCTTGACGCCAAATACCTTCCCTCCGATGACCGAGATCTTGTTATCGAGCCCATCGTCGGACGGATGAAACCGTTGCGAAAGGATCGGCGGGGGTTCAACTCCTTGCATCAGTTCTTCGCGGGTCGTGACGAGCCTGACTCCGACACCCCGTGATCCCATATAAGGCTTGACGATCAGCGGGCCTTGATCGAGCAACGGCACGAGCTCCTCGGCGTCAGAGCTCACGTAGGTCGCAGGGACGGGTACGCCATGCTCGGCCAGCAGCCGCAACGTCACAATCTTGTTTCGAACGCGTTGTACGATCGGAAACGGGTTGAATGTCGGAGCTCCGAGAGCATGAAGGGTTGCTCCGTAGCTCGCGGCCATCGGATTCGCGATCGATTTGATGACGTAGAGGTCGTGACGAACCCGCAATTCCGACAGCTCGAAATTCATCAGCCGGGGCTCGATCACCTCGACTTCGGCTCCGCGTGAACGGAGAATCTCGATCGCCTCAATGGTAACGGGATTTCGTCTTTGGGCGTCAGGATTTGACCCGCCCAGAATCACTCCGATCTTCATTTTGCCTCCAACCTTGAGTCAACTGTTTGCCGGATCGCCACCCGCAGATCCTCTTCTTCGCTCAGCAGCTTGCCAAACTCTGTCCGGGTGAGCGTTAGAAACGAACATCTGGCGACCGTGCGGACCGTCGCGCTACGCGGAACGTCGTCGATCAGAGCTATCTCACCAAAGAAATCGCCGTCGGTGAGTACCGCAAGCAGCCTTTTCTGGGGCGTGACGACCTCGACCTTGCCGCGTGCGAGTATATAAAATTTATCTCCTTCGTCGCCCGCTTCAAACACGATACGCTCGGCATCGAGCCGCTCGAATACTAGCTCGCCCGCTACCCGAGCAAGAACGCTCTCCGGGACACTGCGAAACAGGGGAATCCCGCGCAGCCACTCTGGTTCAACCCGCGCGGCGGTACCCTGAATTGCAACCTCGACCCCGCTCTGCTTACGCCACAGATCGGAATAAACGCCGCCTGCGTCCTTAAGTGAATCGTGTGTGCCTTGGCCAACGAGTTTGCCCTGGTCGAAGACGAAGATCTTGTCTGCACCCGTCACCTGAGCGAGGCGGTGCGTAACTGATATGACCGTACGACCGAGCGAAAGGCTCGCGATCGTTTCCTGAATGGCACTCTCGGATGCGGGATCGAGAGCTGAGGTCGCCTCATCGAGGACGAGCACCGGTGGTTTGCGCACGAGAGCTCGAGCTATCGCGAGCCGCTGTCGCTGGCCGCCGGAGAGGTTCCCGCCAGCCTCGCCGATCGGGGTGTCGTACCCATCGGGCATTGCGACTATTGCATCGTGGATCTGAGCATCACGTGCGGCATCCTCGATTTCCGAATCAGTTGCGTCCAACTTGCCTACCCGAATGTTTTCGCGGATCGAGCCCGCGAGCAGTAACGAATCCTGAAAAACAGCGCCGATGTGGCCGTGCTGGGACGAGACCGAAAGGTCGCGGACGTCATACTCGCGCATCATTACCCGACCCTTCTGGGGATCGTGGAAGCGAAGAAGAAAATTAAGAACGGTACTTTTTCCTGATCCGCTTGGACCAACGAAAGCGACACTTTCGCCGGCTTTGATCTCGAGTGAGACGTCCCGCACGCAGGGCCGCCCGGGCTCGTATTCAAAGCTAATATTTTCGAGCCTGAAAGACGCCGGACCGGGAGCGAGCTCAATTGCGCCCGGCTTATCGAATACGTCGACCGGTTCGGCTAGCAATTCCTCAATGCGAGCGATGCCGCCGCCGGCAGAGATGAGGGACGGGACGACCTTTTTCGCGAGGTCGTACGCCTGCTTGCTGACCGAAGCCTGCAGAGTTACGAAAGCGACCAGTGTGCCGATCGCGAGAGTGCCACGGAGAGCAAGAGTGGCACCGACCGCTATAACTATCCCCTGAAACAGAAGTACCCCAACACTCGTTACCGTGCCGACCATTGCGGCAAGGAATACCGATCTTACCGAGTTCTCTCGCAATCGATCGACCTGAGCCTCAAAGATCGCATTCGAATAGTTTTCAAGATCGTAAAGCTTGACGACGGGCTGAGTTCGTACGTTGTCAGCGACGGATTCTATGATCTCGGCCTCATTTTTGCGAAGCTCTTTTCGGGCTTTAGATGCGGGACCGGCGAAACGGCGGCCCCCGATCACAACGAACGGCAGGCAGACTACGACCACCGCGGCGAGGCGAGAATCCAGGTAGAACAGAAATGGTATGTATACGAGCAATCCGATCAGTGACATTACGCCGTCGATTATCCTTGTCGTAACGCCTTTCTCAACGTCCCCGAGGTCAGCGGAAAATCGTGCAATGACGTCACCCGAGTGAGTTCGCGAGTGATAGGCGAGCGAGAGCCGCTGAAGTTTTTTGAACATCTGCACCCGAACCTCGCACATGATTGCGGAGGATATCCTCGCCGCGAAACGCTCGGCCGCGACGGTCGCAGCCACGGTAATTACGTACGCTCCGGCAAGTACGGCGAGTATCGTCATCACGGCGACACTGTCGCGGTCCGGCAACGCCTGATCGACCAGACGTTTCATCGCATACGCGATGGTCACGCCGTAGAACTGTTGAACAAGGAGGAAAAAGAGTAGAACAAATCCACCGCTGAGATGCGGGCGCCAGTAACGCAAAGCGAACCCCAATACCCTAAAAGCCCCCATTTGATCCGTACCAGGTTTCAAAATTATAGGATCCTCCGCGTCGAGGTTTGAGATTCAGTCACAGGCTTGATGCTCACTTCTAATCCGGTAGCGGTAGCTTTAACAGGTAACACAAATCCCGCTTTTCTACCCTTAAACGCTCTGGTCCAAAGCTTCTTCAGATTCTCAATATTCTTCTTTTCACCAACTGCCCATAAGCATCCTCCTCCGCCACGCCCGGTCACTTTGACGCCGCATTGCTCATTTGTCGCCATTTCGATCAACTCTAGATCCTCGGGAGGTGCTTCAGGCAAAAGTGTTGAGCGGAGATGCTGTTCTGCGGTAAGAAATTCGCCTGCCGATCTGTAATCCTCGCATTTTAACGACTCGGCAAATTTTCTAGCTTTATCTGAGATCAAGGCAAAAATATCGAGAGCTCCTTTCTCTTTGAATCGTGCGAGCATTTGAATCCCGTCTTGTGAATGTAGATGAGGTCGACCAGAATACGCGAGCAGAATATGGTCATCGAGAGAGCTCAGGTCTGGTACAAGTTGTTGGTAACTAAAATTAAGACGGTCCCCATATTCCCATTCCCAAAGGTTGGCACCTCCATACAATGCGGCGGCCTGGTCTTGCATTCCCGTATTGCCGAATAATGAGTCTTCAAGGTTATGGGCGAGCTGTACCATGCCTGGGTAATTTCGAACGTGCGGCACCTCATCGCATAAGGCAGAAGAAAGTGCTGCGATCAATGCGATAGCGATTGCACCCGAGCCTCCGAGACCGCTTTGAAACGGAAATTCCGTACTAATGTCGACGTAAAGACCGTGCACTCCAAAATAACAAATAAGTCCTGAAACTAAGGCAAATGGACCGGTAAGTGGTAAGTGGGGAGCGGTAAATTCCTCCTGCCCGACCCCGTCGATATCTACAACGATCAACCCTGGTCGGTGAGGCCTTAGAGACACATGCGCCCGAAGGTCAATCGTGATATTTGCTGTGGCGGGCTGCCAATTTTTGCATATTAGAGCGGTGAGGCGATGGTCGGTGCTTCCGCCACAATCAAGCCGGGTCGGAGTGGAGCTGGTGACGTGATTCTCAGTTAAGAATTTGGATAGATCTGTCCATTTCTCGATCATAAACCGTCCACAATAAACCGCTCGTCTCGTATACTGAGTGCGTTCTTATTTATGAACGCAAGTAAAGGGATCGAACGGGCAATTTCGAGGATTCCTTCACCAAGAAACATTTTTGCCTGTATGAGGTCAGCAACACAGTAAGTAATCGGGCCGGTATTGTCAAATTTGTAGGAGTCGGCGTACTCGCTTTCGAGGACATAAAACTCTCATGCGTTACCGCTCCTAGCGATTGTCGGCGGACTAAGTAGAAATCAGCAAAGAGAAGCATCAAGTCATCTTTCCTTCTCAAATAAGGCGAAAACTTGCTCCGTTCACTGAACAAATTCTTAAAGGTTGTTGAAACATTTCCTCGCAGTTGGTGGGAATGAAAAAGCATAAAAAAAGACAGCCGGACGAGGCTGCCTTTACTATTTTGGTGGAGACGAGGGGGATCGAACCCCTGACCTCTGCAATGCCATTGCAGCGCTCTCCCAGCTGAGCTACGTCCCCGAAAGTGTGCGGAAATTTGAAATTTCAGATACGAAATTTCAAATACGCGAACCTAGAATCTACCTAATCTCAGATAATGCGTCAAGTAAACGATAAAGATACGCTCTATCGATTCATAGGCGACTTGCGCAGTTAGACACCCTTGAAAACGGGCTTGCGTTTTTCTAGAAAGGCGGCGACGCCTTCTTTTTTGTCTTCGGTGGAGAAACAGATGGCGAAAAGGTCGACTTCGCGGCGGAGGCCTTCGTCGAGATTCGATCGTGAGGCGAACTTCACGGCTTCTTTCGAAAGTTGAAGGGCGATCGGTGCTTTTTCGGCAATTTTGTTTGCGAGTTCGAATGTTTTCGCCTCGAGTTCGGCGGCCGGGTGAATGTGATTGACCAGTCCGAACCGGTGGGCAGTCGCAGCATCGATCATGTCGCCGGTGAGGACCATTTCCATTGCCCGGCCTTCGCCGATGAGATTCGTCAGACGCTGCGTTCCGCCGCCGCCACACATTATGCCGAGATTGATCTCAGGCTGGGCGAAGCGTGCATTTTCACTTGCGATGCGAATATCGCAGGCCATCGCAAGTTCGTTGCCGCCGCCAAGACAAAAGCCGTTGACCATCGCGATCACCGGCTTCGGGAATGATTCGAGCGAATTAAAGAATGTCTTCTCATTGAACAGGTCTCTTTGCGTTACGGGCGTCTGACCTTCGAATTCGCTTATGTCGGCACCGGCGATAAACGATTTTTCGCCCGCACCCGTGATCACAAGTACGCGAACGCTAACATCTTTGCGAAGCTCTTCGAGAGCGGCGACGCCTTCGCGATGGACCTCTTTGTTGAGGGCGTTAAGCTTGTCGGGGCGATTAATGGTGAGCAGTGCGACGGCACCGCGTTTCTCGACGGTAATTGATTCAAATGTTGACATAAAAAGTTAAAGGGATTTAAGGGAAATGGGTTAAAGGTGGAAACGTGAAAATGCCGCAGCCCTTTTCAATTTGCGATGTTATTCGTCGATGCCTTCGTTCACGTTGTCATCAGCTACCCACGCGACGAATAGACGCATCCAGCTTTCTTTTGGCTCGATTATCGAAACGCCGACGCGAGTCGTCCCGTAGCTCGCAGGGTTTAACCTCACGGCCTGTGCCTTGACCTCGACGGGAACGCCGTCCGGGCGATGCGAGCGAATGTAGAGATTCTCGCCGTGTGCGACCTTTTGGTTTAATTGGAAAAGTGCTCCGAGCGTCGAAATGTCGTCAGTCTCGGTCGGTTCGCTCCATGTTGCACCATCTTCGGCCCGGCCCGAAACTACGATCGGAAGCCGCAGGGCCATACGCAAAGCGAACCGTTTTTCCTCATATAGAGGATTGATAGAGGTCAACATACGGGCAAATTCGTTTGGGTAAGACTCAAAATAATGACAAATAATAAAGAGTTAGCTTAACACTAAATCGGCAAAGACTTAATTCGGCCTCAAGGCAAGCAGATGGGGAACCAAAATAAATTCTGGCGTAACCGCCGATCGCGAATTCTTTCCAAGGATTAAATAGACTAACTACTTCATCGATAGTTATACTATACAGAGGCCAAAAAACCAACAGATTTGTGTGTTGAGTGATTTGGATAAACATTATGGCGGAGACGCATTTGAAATATAAGGTAGTGATCTTGGGTTCGGGGCCGGCCGGTTTGACGGCGGCGATTTACGCCTCGCGGGCGCAACTTGACCCATTGGTGATAGACGGGCCGCAGCCCGGCGGACAGCTGACGATAACAACGGATGTCGAGAATTATCCGGGCTTTAAGATGGGCATAATGGGGCCGATCTTGATGGACGAGTTTCGCGAACAGGCTCTGCGATTCGGGACTAAGATCGTGAACGTCTGGATAGATCGCCTTGATCTAAGCTCGCGTCCGTTCAAGCTATACGGTAAGGAAAGTCAGGACAGCGACGAAATAACGATGGTGATCGAGGCCGATTCGTTGATCATCTCCACCGGTGCCTCGGCAAAATGGCTTGGCATTCCCGGCGAGGAACCGGTTCCCGAGGGACTCGGCGGAAACGGCGTATCGGCCTGTGCGACCTGCGACGGATTTTTCTTCCGCGATAAGCCGATCGTTGTAGTTGGCGGCGGCGACACCGCGATGGAAGAAGCATTATTCCTGACGAAATTCGCGTCAAAGGTGACGCTTATCCACCGCCGGCACGAGTTCCGGGCTTCGGCTATTATGCAAGAGCGAGTTCTAAACCACGAAAAGATCGAGATCCTTTGGGACACGGAGGTGACGGAGATCAACGGTAATAAGGAGACCGGCGTCGAAAGCATAAATATTTTGAACCGGACGACCAACGAAAGTAGCGTTTACCCGACGAAAGGCGTTTTCATCGCCATCGGCCACAAGCCGAACACCGATCTTTTCAAAGGCGTTCTGGATATGGATGACGTCGGCTATCTGATCACCGAAGGCAAGACGATGAAGACTAACATCGACGGAGTTTTCGCCTGCGGAGACGCTCAGGATTCGTATTATCGCCAAGCTGTAACAGCAGCGGGAACTGGATGTATGGCCGCGATCGACGCCGAGCGATTCTTGTCCGAGCACGGCGTAGAAGTTGCCGAGACCGCCACGAACTGGTAAATCCATATGCCTATTTACGAATACAAATGTCAACAATGCGGTCATCAACTCGAGGTGCGGCAGAGCGTCTCGGACGCTCCTTTGACCGCGTGCGAAAAGTGCCACGGCAAATTAGAAAAGCAGTGGTCGCTGTCGGGTTTTCAATTCAAGGGCGAAGGCTGGTATGTAACCGACTACTCAGGTAAAAAAGGCCTGACCGGCGGCGGCGAAAAAAGTTTGACCGGCGAATCAACCGCAGGAGTTGAAACTGCATCAAACACAAAGAGCACCGCCACGGAAACTAAGACCGAAACGAAGACCGAAACAAAGACCAAGGAAACGATCGCCGCAAAACCGGCAAAGGAATGACGACCGCCCCGACCAAAGCTTTCACCTTTTTGCTATGCACGCTGCTCGCGGCGTCCCTTGGCTTTGGCCAGTCTCGGCGCAGTGCGAAGGGCGGCGATCTCGAAGGTGCGATCGTGACGGTCACTGCTTCGCGGGATGATAACAAGACCGATCCGATCAAACTCGAGAGCCTTTTCCTGTACGAAAACGGGATCGAGCAAAAGATAAAGAATTTTAGCTTCGACCCATCGCCGTCCCGAATAGTCATCCTTGTCGATAATTCTCAAACCTTGCCCGCAACAGTCGAAGCTTTGAAAAAAGCCGCCTTGGAGTTCTCATACGAGATCTTCGACGGTGATCAACTCTTCATTCTGGCGTATGACGAAAAAGCCGAGATCATTCAGGAATGGACGGATGACTCGAAGAAAATCGAGGCTTCGCTTGCGACCTTTAGAAAAAAAGGTAATCCGTATCTGTTCGATGCACTCGACGCAGCGGTGAGTCAGGTTTTGGTTCCGCTGATGCCGGGAACGCGGAAGACAGCCATCGTCGTTATCGGCGACGGCCTCGACCGGGGCAGTAAAAAATCCTTCGATCTAACGCTTAATCAACTGCAAAACGAGAATGTTACGGTTTATGCTCTCCAACTGCCGGACCGCACAGGCGGCGCATATAGGCGCGATCAGCCAAAGGCTCCGGTGGTCATAAATCAGTTAGCGGAGAGCACCGGCGGTAAGGTTTTTCAGTTCGATGAGGCTCAGACGGCCGCAAAGGAGATTTGCGACGAGCTTCGAAAAAACCGTTATTTGCTTTCCTACGTTCCGACCAACACCTCGGCCTATGACGCCCGTAAACTCTTCCTCATCGGTGATACTGGCATCAATATCCGCACCAAGGCCTCTCAACCGCCGAACGTAAAATAGACCGAAAGACGAGCATTTGTGGTAAACTCGAATTTCTTGAGAAATTGATTCGGGAGTCAACCATCCGTGAGCGAAGACAACAAATTTCCGCCGCCACCGCCGCCGGACGATTTTACAAAGACGACCCCGAATATTTCCGTACCTCGTGACGATTCACCCGCGAACGACTGGGACAAAACCAACTATAATTTCCCGAAACAACCTGCATCCGACGATTGGGGAAAGACCCAGGTCAACATCAAACCGATCGATACGGCGAATGAGGATTTTGGCAAGACCTTTTATCCGGGAGCGAAGGCACCGTCGACGCCGGAATGGGGAATGACCGAGGCGAATATCAACGTCAACCCGAATGATTTCGGTGGTGACAAGCAAACTTACGACAAAACAACGCCTTATTTCCAATTGCCGGAGGCCGACCGTGCCAAATATCAAAATCTGCCACCGACGCCCGCCGAAAAGGCGACGCAGGCAGCTCAGGAAGAAAAGGAAAAGGGCGGAGTTCCGAGTTGGGTCTGGATCACGGCCGGGCTGATGACGATGTTCTTCTTTGCGATCATCGTTTTGCTTGTGGTCTATTTCTTTATTTTAAGAGACACGAGTTTTGAGGTAACGGTCAAAGGTGCGCCTCCGGGAAGTACGGTTCAGGTCGATGACCGTCCGCTCGGCGTAACGGACGAGGACGGCTCGATAAAACTAACAAACCTTAAGGCCGGCGAGCGTGAAGTGAAAGTCGTTCATCCGAATTTCACGTGCGAATCCAGACGTGTTACCAGCAAGGACGGCACGAGCCCTGAGCCGATAATTGCCAGATGTACCGCGGTCAAGGCCGCCGCGACGGACGATTGCCTAAATTTTGGACGCGGCGACGACGACAAGGCAGAACGCTGCTACAACACCGCCCTCGACGCTTTGCCCGATCCGTTTACGGCTGAGGACCTTGTTAAGGCACTGAATGTCCTGATCATCAATTTTGACAGCGGTAAATCCGACGTCCCCGCGATCCGACTTGCCGCTTTGCAGAAAGGTGCCGGCTTTATCAAAAAACTACCGGCCGGCATTGTGTTGGAAGTCGGCGGACACACCGACAACGTAGGTAACGCGACCTCGAACCAAACGCTCTCCGATTCGCGAGCCGCCGCCGTCAAAATTGCTCTTGTTAAATTCGGCGTCACTGACGCAATTCTGCAAACCCGCGGCTACGGTGCGACAACGCCACGCCCCGACGCTGACAACAGTACCGAGAACGGCCGCTATCGCAACCGCCGCATCGAGTATTCGATCGTGAAGAGGTAATTAGACAGCCACCGGTGCCGCGATCTTCGCGTGGGACTGATAGTTCTCTAATTTCAAATTTTCGAATTTAAAATTTAACAGGCCATCGAGGCCTTTTAGCTCCGAGGCATCTACAAATTGCAGTTGCGGCAGAGGGAAAGGTTCCCGTTTTAGGACCTCTTCGACCTGTGAAGAGTGGTTCGAGTAGATGTGCAGATCGCCGAACGTGTGAATAAAATCACCGACCCCTAGGCCGGTAACTTGAGCGATCAAATGCGTCAACAGGGCGTAGCTAGCAATGTTGAACGGAACGCCGAGAAAAGCGTCAGCCGAGCGTTGATAAAGCTGGCAATGCAAAGTTTTACCGTTCTCGACCTTGAATTGAAACAACGTATGACACGGCGGCAAGGCGACATCGTCGCAAACTCGCGGATCCCAACCTGAAACGAGCAAACGCCTCGAATTAGGATTGGTCTCGATCTCACGTATCAATCGAGCGATCTGATCGACGCCGTTCATTTCTGGATAATCTCCGCCGAATGAGCGCCACAGGTAACCATAAACCGGCCCGAGATCCCCGGTTTCGCGACCAAATCTTGCGGTTTGTTCTTCTGTTGCCCACTCCGCCCAGATATCGACGCCGCGAGCGTTAAGTTCCTGTTCACTCGAACTCCCGCTCAAAAACCAGAAAAGCTCCTCCGCAACCCACCGAAACGGCACACGCTTCGTCGTCACGATCGGAAAACCCTCGCGCAGATCGAACCGCGTTTGATAACCAAACGTCGAAATGGTGCCGACACCGGTGCGGTCTTCGTGGCGAACGCCGCTATCCAGTACATGTTTTAGCAGATCGTGGTATTGCTTCATAGATGAGCAGATCATGGTCTGCGTTTCGGGGAAATTGGCGGCAAGCCCAGAAGCGATGAGGGCACTTTGGGATAATAGTGTGCATCAATATCCAGCACGATCCTATCGCCACCAGCCAGCGAGATAGCCTCGGCAATTTTTTGAAGTTCAGGAATTCCGTAACCATCCAGCGGCATAACGATCGAAACCGTTTTTTCGATCTCATTTTCACCTGGCCGAAACACTCCGTTAGCTTCCCGTTCTCTGAAAATTCTTATCAACTCTTTTGTCAATTGCATCGGTTCATTCAAACTACCCGCGGGATCCGAATTTAGCGTTAGGCTTCCGCCCTTTGTAATATCGACCTGCAATTTCAGGGGATTCGGAAAGACAGGGGCTTCGCGACGACGGTCAGGCATTGGCGGTAAAAAGAGGGAAATTCCCGTTGCCAGCTTATATTCGACAACCTGATTTTCGGAAACCCTGAATTTGATAAGCAAATCAAGTAAAGTCTCCATTTTTAGTGAATTATCTGCTTCGATGACAACCTTGGGAAAGATAAGTTCCTCAAACATGCGGTCGGTGCCGACAGCAAAGACAGCCCTCATTGCCCCACCAATGTGTTCAACATCCAGATATCCGCCCTTTTCCGGCGAGGCTATAACGCACGATACTTGTTCGCGAGCATTGATCGCACACTGATACTGGTAATCGGCCAATAGGGGAGTTGACTTAACAATCGTTTTGTTTACTTTGGGCTTGGGTTGCGTTTTCCCATTCGGTCGCTGAGCCAAAACGATACTGCCGGAAAGGCCGACCAGAACCGAAACCACAAAAAATAGTCGCTTCATAGCGGCCTCCAGAACTTTTCGTTTGGTGTTCAATCTACAAAAGGTTAACATAATCGACTTATGGAGCGGAAACTAGACGTCAGTTTTAACAGCCCTCAATGCGGTTGGATGTCGATCGGATTTGACGACGGCGTTACGGAATTTCATACGACGACCGCTCATGCTCCGCACGCTGGGGCATTACCTGAGCTAATGCGGATACTCACCGAATTAAGGTCGGAATACGCCGGCCCGCGTGAACGCCTGCTCAAATGGAACCGCGACCCGGAAGAATTTGATTTTCGATTCGTCCGCGAAAGCGACAAGATGCTGCTTCAAATCTATCAGTATCCGACAGATGACCGCTCGTTCGCCGAACGCGAACTCGTTTTCACGCACCTTGATTCTGCCGAAAATGTTATCAATGCATTCGCGACTACATTCGACCAACTGTATGCCGACCGCGAAACGGACGAATTCGAATTCAACTGGCGCCAGCCTTTTCCCTTTGCCGAATACGAGGAATTCAGAAAGAGGTTAGACTAGACACGGTCGATCACGAACGAACGCGAACGTAAAAGATCTAGTTCGTGGATTTGTTCGTGATTGTTCGTGTCCAACGGTTTTCGATGAAAGAAAAACTACTAGATTTATTGGCGTGTCCCACCTGCGGCGGGGATATTTTGCTGGCGTATGCAAGCAAATATGACGGCAAGGAGATAATTGACGGCGTTTTGACGTGCCAAAAATGTGATCGAGAATATAAGGTCGTGCGGGGCGTGCCGCGCTTTGTCGATCTGTCGAAGATCGAGGAAGACAAGGCCGCGACGGCTGAGAATTTCGGTTGGCAATGGACGAATTTTACGCAGGAAGATCCGAAGTACAACGACCAGTTTCTGGGATGGCTGCAGCCGGTCAAGAAAGAGTTTTTCAAGGATAAGGTTATTCTAGAGGGCGGTTGCGGCAAAGGCCGGCACACAAAACTCGCCGCCGAGTGGGGAGCGAAAGAGGTCGTCGGTATCGATCTTGGCGACGGCGTCGAATCGGCGTTTGCGTTGACTCGCCATTTGCCGAATGCCCACATCGTTCAGTGCGATATTTTCAAGCTGCCGTTAAAAAAGGCGTTCGATTACGCATTCAGCGTGGGCGTTCTACATCACACCCCGGATCCGAAAAAGGCATTTGTCTCACTTGCTTCGAAAGTCAAAAAGGACGGGCACATTTCGGCCTGGATCTATGGTGCCGAGAATAATGAATGGATCACGAACTACGTCGATCCGGTGCGCACTGGATTCACATCGCAGATCAGCCAGCCGATGTTGTACCAGTTGTCTAAGTTGCCAACTCTTAGCGTTTTCCTCACCACGAAACTCGTCTATCGCCCGATCAACGCCATTTCAAAACCGATCGCCAATCGCCTGTTCTACAACGAATACCTAAATCACCTCGGCTCATTCGGCTGGCGCGAGCAGCACAATATCGTCTTCGACCACCTCGTCGCTCCGACCGCTTTTTATATCTCAAAGGATGACTTCGCCGGTTGGTGGGTCGATGTAAAGGCAGAAAACGTCGAGATCACGTGGCATAATGAAAATAGCTGGTGCGGATTTGGGCGACTATGAGAATAGGAGCGGTCGCATTTATCGGTTTCATGCTCTGTGTCGTTTTCTCGTTATATCTGCATGACTCGATTCTGAATGATGATGGTCGAGCAACTCGGTTGCTTTTAACGTATAGATTAGTCTGAATTTTGTCAGTACTTTCATTTATTTTGTTCTTTCTCTTTGGAATCTAAGAATTATGAAATTCGACATTGGCATCGATCAAAAATACCGAAAGTCAGTCGAGGATGCTTTCGCGACGATCGTTGCGAAGGGAAATGATTTTCATCGGAGAATGATGAAAGAGATCATGGCGTCCGATATGCTTGTTCGCGTGCAGCCGGTGAGTGAGATAAATGCCTCGGGAATCACCGGGCTGATCAGTCCCGTCAAGACGAACTACCGGCTTTTGTCCGAGCGTATGAATCTGCGCGAAGCTCTGGCTGAGATCTACATTTCGATCGCCGAAGAGACAATTGACACCGGCGGCCAACGCGGGTGCGAAGGAACATTTGTCCACGAAGGGCGTCATGCGTACGATTTTGCCCAGACGCTCGAAAGCCTGTCGAACGCTGACATGAATCCGATCGGACTGTTTAACCCTACGCTTTATGAGCTCGAGTGGGAAGCCCACAAAACCGCCGGCGACTATATGCTCTGTGTCGACAAACCGGAATACGTCGACGAAGGTTTGCAGCTAATGATCCTTTGCACAGCGGACGACGGCGGTTGCACGGTCAGCGATGACGGCATAAAACAGCGTCTGCGCGAAAGTTACGGATTGGACCTCGCAGGGAACCAGGGCAGTCTCGCAACTGAGATGATGGGCATCGTTGTCTGATCATTCCAGTATTGAATATTGATAAGAACCCACACCCTACCGGTCGTGTTTCTGCCTTTTTGTGTCACAATACAGTTTATGAGTGCGACTTTACCGCAGGAAATGCAGCAGCATACATACGCAATCATGGACGAGGTCGAGGGCTCGCACTGGTGGTTCGTCGGCCGGCGTGCGATCCTCGAAAGCTTCTTAACCTCCATTGTTGCGAAACTTAAGGTAGAAAGCTCGAACCTCAGTATTTTGGATGTCGGATGCGGGACGGGCGCGAATATTGAAATGCTCTCGCAATATGGCGAGGCGGAAGGCGTGGACGTGTCGGACGACGCACTCGAATTTTGCAAGCGAAAAGGCCTGAAGGTGCAGAAAGGCCTTGCGGAAACCTTGCCCTACGCGGATGAATCGTTCGACCTGACGACTGCACTTGATGTTGTCGAGCACTTGGATGACGACATTGCCGGGTTAAAAGAGATGTACCGCGTGACGAAAAGCGGCGGTTATTCGCTGATCTTCGTTCCCGCGTTCATGTGGCTGTGGGGCGTGCAGGACGACATCTCGAATCATCGCATTCGCTACACCAAAAAGCAGATCGTCGAAAGACTGCAGGAGGCCGGATACAAAGTCGAGCGTTCGACGTACGCCAACTGGACATTCTTTGCCCCGATCCTCGCCGGCCGCACGATAATGAAGATCACCGGCATCAAGCCCGAATCGGAAAACAACATAACCATCTCCGCCCTGAATGGTATATTCGGTAAACTGTTCGGAGCCGAACGCTTTTGGCTACGAAATCTGAATTTTCCGTTCGGAGTCTCGATCGTTGTCGTTGCAAGAAAGATCCAAAACTAACCTTCGAGCGTTTTCGAAATCTTGTCTAGATTTAAGCTTGGGGCAGACGCATCAAATATCTCCGAATACTGTGTATCGTAAAACCAGCGGATTTACCTGGGAGGCGACGGCTCCAAACAACGTTAAAAGCACCGATGCGGCAAACAACCCGCGATACGGCCTGACGAATTTGGTTAGCCGCCGAATTATCTGCCAGATATTCATTGTCCAATTTAAGCACAAAAGTCACGATCCTTACGAGACCGCGATTTCGTCGTCATGTTGACGGTCGAAAAACAAGTTGCAAACTGTATTTTCCGTCGCAAAACGGCTACATTATTGACTTGTCGCCTAGATTGAAATGGACCAAACCGAAAGAAACAATATCAACTCTGTCCCTGAGCTATCGCTTTTTCTTCCAGTCCTAGACGAGGAAGAGAACCTGCGTCCGATGCACGCTAAGATCGCGGCGGCCCTTGACGCGCTTGGGAAGACGGCCGAGGTGATCTATGTTGATGACGGTTCGACTGACGATTCGCTAAAAGTATTGAAGGAGATCGCGGCGACGGACGAACGGGTTCGCGTTGTTTCCTTGCGTCGAAATTATGGGCAAACTGCCGCGATGTCGGCTGGGATCGACGCCGCAAAAGGCGAAATTCTCATACCGATGGACGCCGATCTGCAAAATGATCCGGCTGATATTTCGCGACTGCTTGACAAGCTAAACGAAGGCTACGACGTCGTCTCAGGCTGGCGAAAAAACCGTCAGGACAAGCTCATCTCACGTAAGATACCTTCGCAAATAGCGAACCGCATCATTTCATGGATCGGCGGCGTGCCGCTTCACGATTACGGGTGTTCGCTCAAGGCGTATCGGCGCGAGGTGATACAGGACGTAAAACTTTACGGCGAAATGCACCGCTTCATTCCGATCTACGCCAGTTGGGCCGGTGCCCGCGTTACCGAAATACCGGTCGATCACCACGCCCGAACGATGGGCAAATCGAAATACGGCATCTCGCGCACGATCAAGGTCGTTTTCGATCTGATGACGATCAAATTCATGGCGTCCTACGGCACGAAGCCGATCTACGTCTTCGGAACGTTCGGCATGATCTCGCTGTTGTTGTCAGTCATCGCCGGTGTCTGGGCGGTCGTTCTCAAGTTCTACGGAACGTCGTTCATCCTAACGCCGCTGCCCGTAATAACGGTCGTCATGCTCGCGATATCGATGCAGTTTTTTCTAATGGGCCTCCTCGCAGAATTACTCGTTCGTACGTATCACGAATCGCAGGACAAGGCGATCTATGCAGTCCGTGAGAAAATTGGAGTTGAATAGCTGATGAATTGGTGGAGGTTATATGAATGCAAAGATCTTAACATTGTTCGTTGTGTGCATCATCGCGGTCAGCTTGGTGAGTCCGCTCTATTCAGTTCGGGCGCAACAACAGGATAGAACCGACGAGATCAAGGCAAAGGTGCAAACTCGTTTGGAGAAGAAGAAAACGGGCGTCGTAGTCGAAAAATTTGACGGTACTAAAGTAAAGGGGAAAATAACTGGAGCCGATGACACCGCTTTCACAGTTGTCGACACCAAGACCGGACAATCCACCCGTATTACTTATGCCGAAGCCAAGAAGCTCAAGGGAAGCGGCTGGCCCACAAGTGCCAAGATCGCACTTGGAGTTGGTGTTGCCTCGGCCGCCGCATTGACGATCATTTATATCGCATTTCAGAATGCGACCCGAAATAATTAGCCCGATTATAATTTTATGTGCGGCATCACAGGTTGGATCAACCTGAAACAACCTGATTCGCAAGATCCTAACGATGCCGTTCTCCACAAAATGTGTGAACAGATCGTTCACCGCGGCCCCAACTCTGAAGGCTTGTGGATCGACAACACTGTTGCGTTAGGAATGCGGCGGCTGTCAGTGATCGACCTTGAGACCGGTGATCAACCGGTTTTCAACGGCGACAAGTCGGTTGTCGTGATGATGAACGGCGAGCTCTATAACTACCGCGAGATACGCGAAGAGCTCGAAAGAAAAGGCCGCACGTTCACAACCAAGTCCGACACGGAAATTCTACCGCATCTTTACGACGAATACGGCGAAGATCTAGTCGATCACCTGAATGGAATGTACGCGTTCTCGTTGTGGGATACGCGCAAGAAAAAACTCATCATCGCCCGCGATCGTTTTGGTGAAAAACCGTTGTATTACGGCGTTTTTGACGGCAAATTGCTTTACGCTTCGGAGCCGAAAGCGATCCTTGCGCATCCGTCGGTAACGCCCGCACTCGATCTTGACTCGCTACGCCAATATCTATCGTACGATTACGTCCCGGCTCCAAACTCGATATACAAAGGCATTTCAAAGCTACCGGCCGCACACATTCTGACCGTCGAAAATGGCGAGATCAAGACCCGTCGCTATTGGAATATGTCTTGGTCAGAACCGGGGGCGATAGCGACCGGCGGTCCGGATCACCCTAGAGCGAAGAACACACTTCCTACCGGTCGTGGTTCTGCCTCCTTCACTGAAAAAGCGTCAGAACTCCGCGATCTGCTTTCTGACGCTGTGAGAATGCAGCTTGTGGCCGATGTTCCGTTGGGAATTCTGTTGTCGGGCGGTATTGATTCATCAACGGTTGCGGCGTTCGCGGTCCAGCATGCGACGGAACGCGTTAAAACCTTTTCGATAGGGTTCGAGGAAGATTCGTTCGACGAGACGAAATACGCCCGGCAGGTGGCAAAGCACCTTAACACCGAGCATTACGAAGAAAAGCTCAGTGCCGCAACCGCTGGTGATCTGATCAGCGAGATCGCCACGTGGCTTGACGAGCCTCTGTCGGACGGTTCGTTGATACCGACGTATTTGCTTGCCAGTTTTGTTCGAAAGCACGTCACGGTTGCCCTCGGCGGCGACGGCGGTGATGAGATATTCGCCGGTTATCCGATGTATTTCGCCCACAAGGTCGCCGGTAAATACAACGCCATCCCGAAATTTCTCCGTTCCGGGCTCATCGAGCCGATTGTGAGAAATCTGCCGGTCTCGAATAAAAATCTTTCGTTCGACTACAAAGCCAAACGCTTTGTCCGGGCTGCCGGTCTTGATTCAGTCGAGCGGCATCATTCCTGGTTTGGGTCGTTCTCGGCGGAGGAACAACGATCTTTGCTGCTACCCGATGTGTTGAACTCGTCGGACGGCGACTTTTATCGCGGCCCCCGTGAACTGCTCGCCATCTGTGACGCGACGAACGAGGTCGAGCAGATGCAGTTCATTGATATGAATTACTATCTCGCCGAGGACATTCTGACGAAGGTCGATCGGGCGGCGATGGCCGTTTCGCTCGAAACTCGTGCACCGTTCCTTGATCCGCGAGTTGCCCAATTTGCCGCGTCCTTGCCGCTTGAATATAAGCTCAATGGCAAGTCGGGCAAGCACATTCTAAAGGCAGCCATGGCAGACCTGCTTCCCGCAAGCATTCTAAATCGTCCCAAAAAGGGATTTGGCATTCCGATCGCGGAGTGGTTAAAAGGCCGCTTAAATTCGTTGATGCACGATCTACTAGCGACCGACAGGCTAAAGGAGCAAAAGCTGTTCGATCCGGTCTACGTTCAAAAACTCATCCACGAACACGAGTCCGGCCTAGCGTCGCATCATAAACAGCTTTGGACACTGCTCGTCTTTCAGCTTTGGTTCGACAATTTTTGTCCAGTAGCCAACACGTAAGTAAGGGCCACGTGACGCTTACTTACGTGCGCTCTACTGACTCAAGCGGGCTTCTGCAACCGACCAGAATCGCGTATTATCATCTTATGGCATCACTCTACCCAGAAATTGAACCCTTCGATATCGGAATGCAGATCGTGTCGGACCTTCACACGATCTATTACGAACGCGTCGGCAACCCCGATGGCATTCCGGTCGTGTTTCTGCACGGCGGCCCGGGCGGCGGTTTGGTGCCGCTTTACCGGCAATTTTTCGATCCCGAGGTTTACCAGATCCTATTGTTCGACCAACGAGGCTCGGGCAGATCGACGCCGCATGCGGAGCTTCGTGAGAATACGACCTGGGATCTGATCAAGGATATCGAAACGCTGCGGGAGAAATTCGGCATTGAGAAATGGTTCGTTTTTGGCGGTTCGTGGGGAAGCACGCTGAGCCTTGCATACGCGGAAACTCATCCGGATCGGTGTCTCGGCCTTATCCTTCGCGGAATATTTTTGACGCGGCGGCGGGAGCTCGAGTGGTTTTATCAATATGGTGCATCCGAGATCTTTCCGGATTTTTGGGAAAGATATCGCGACGAGATACCGGAGGAGGAACGCGGAGATTTCATCGCAGCCTATCACAAGCGCCTAACCAGCGAGGACGAGCAAACACGTCTGTCCGCGGCCCGTGCCTGGAGCGTCTGGGAAGGCTCGACCTCCAAACTTTATCCCGATAAAGGCCTGATGGAACATTGGGAAGGTGCCCACGAGGCGCTGAGCCTCGCCCGGATCGAGTGTCATTATTTCGTTAATAATTCATTCTTTCCGACCGAGGACTATCTGCTCGAGAATGTCGACAAGATACGTCACATTCCGACAGTCATTGTTCAGGGACGTTATGACGTGGTTTGCCCGATCACATCGGCGTGGGATCTGCACAAAGCTTTTCCTGAAGCTGAGCTTGTCATCGTTCCTGACTCGGGCCATTCCATCTCGGAAAAAGGGATTTCTGCGGCACTTGTTGACGCAATGGACCGGTTCCGCAGTCGGCGTATTTGATCGTGACAAAAGCGGCGAGAACGTTTTTGCGTGAAACTTTTGATTTATAGATGTATGATTGGGATTGAGCCTTAGATTCGGTCCAATTTGCATTTATAAACGTCTAATATCTGTCGAGAAAAATTATGGGAAGTTTTGGAACAACAGAAATCATATTGATCGTCGCAGTGCTGTTCTTGCTTTTCGGAGCATCACGCCTGCCGCAGTTAGCAAAATCTTTCGGTGCGACCCGCAAAGCGTTCAAGGACGGCATGCGCGAGGCTGAGGAAGAGGAGGCAACGGAACGCAACAAGATAACGGCCAACGCACCGGCTCCGCAGATAAACCAGATGAGCGACGAAGACCTCGCCGAAGAAATGCGTAGGCGAGATGAAGCCAAGGTATAATGTAAAAAAGGGAAAGAGGGAAAAAGTCGGACGACCGTCATCGTCGGAAACTTTTTCACTTTTCTGCTTTTCCACGTTTTTACTCTAGGTCTTCTCCCCCGTCGCAAACGTCGCTTTGACCGAGAATCTAAAATTCAGGTCGCCTTCTTCTGAGTCGATCAGTTCGGCTAGTTTTTGCGTGATTCGCGGGAAATCCTCTTCGCTTAGCGTTTCGAGCCAGATCGGCATTAAAAAATCTTCGACCAGCGGGGAAGCGACGAACTCGGCTCCGTTATCAAACTCAAAAATCTCGATCGCCGACTCGATCTTCAAGTTGACGAGGTTCGTTCGATCCGCGATCTCCTCGAGACGCGTGATGGTCGGTATCGCTGCGACTAAACGTTCGACGGCGGCATTATCTTCGCTCAGTTCCTCATTGAACAGCACTTCC
>JAYSZT010000199.1:0-18637 GCA_043737915.1 Acidobacteriota bacterium | reverse complement strand
TGGTTTTCACGCCGCTGATCGAGATTCTTTTGAAACTGACTAACGTCGTCCTTTAGCGTGCGAATGTCTTCGGAAATATCGGAGACCTGACCATTGTTCGATGACGAACTCTGCATCTGGTAACGAAGGTCGTACTCAAAATTATCGATGTTCGTGTTAAGGCTCCGAATCGAATCGCGAACCTCTTTTTCATTCCGTTTCTGAGCATCCGCCAACCCGACAGACGCTAAAACGAGACTCAAAACAACAATAGAAAGCGAAAACGTATTTTTGACCGATCTCATATATAAATCTCCCGAAAACGTGTACCGAAGGCACAAGTATAGCCCACAGATTATGAAGCATTTTACGTGCCAATGGTTGTTCACGATGGCCATTCGCTGGCTGTGGGTATGTTAGACTGGCTCTAGGAAACACACGAAATATTATGTCAGAGAAAACATACAAAGCGACTGTTCAATATGCGGGAGATGATTTTTTTATCGGCATACCTCCCAGCGGTCACGCTCAACCAATGGATTCTAAAGGAGATAGGCACGCCGCGACAACTCCGCTGGAAATGCTGCTCGTTGGCGTTGCCGGGTGCACGGCGATGGATGTGCAATCAATCCTTCAGAAAAAAAGGCAGGTCGTGACGGCCTACCGAGTAGAGATCGAGGGTTGGCGGGCGGAGGAACATCCCCGTAAGTTTTTAAAGTTTCACATCAACCATATCGTGCACGGACGCGGCGTTTCGGAAAAGGCACTCGCCGACGCAATTGAGCTGTCCGAGACAAAATACTGCTCTGTCGCCGCCACCGTCAAACCGACCGCCGAGATCACAACGAGCTACGAGATCTTTGAGGAACCGGGAATCGATAACGCTTAAGCGAAGATACCGGGATCGATCAAAAACGCCGAATTTTTATCAAAAAGTGCGCGTTTTTCGAGCAAAAAGTGCACGATTTTTATCGATTTTCGCAAACGACCGACTGAAAATGATGCTTGCATTAATCATTTTCGAAGCACCGCATTACCGCAAGGCGAAATACCGCCGTTGATGCCCGTATTGATGCCGGTATTGATTCGCGTGAAAATAGTCATTTTCGTTGGCGAGTTTTCGCTAACTTCCATTACACTCTTTCTACCAATGAAAAACATATTAGTTTCGCTCTTGTTTGTTTCTTTTTGCGGTTCAGTCTTAGCGCAGGTTCCGGTAGTGACGAGCGTGCAGATACTCAAGGCCGAAGACGCCCGGCGTTATGACCAAACGCTGGAAGGCCTCATGAAATCGCCAAATCCCGCCGTTCGCTCGCGGGCTACTATTGCTGCGGGACGAGTCGGTGATAAGCGTGCGGTTCCAGCGATCGCGGCGTTGTTCGAGGACCGTAAGAATGAAGGCCGCGTTTGGGCGGCAGCGGCGTTTGCCCTCGGCGAGATCGAATCTGCCGAGGGCGGCGAAGCTGTACTTAACGTGCTCAAGGCCGAATCGGGCTACGCGAAAAGGGATAAGGAATTATTGTCCCGAGCGGTCGAGGCTGCCGGCAAGATCGTCGCCGCCAATCCGAGCGACAATAGTTTAGCTGATCTAAAATTAGCGATCATTCGGGTGTTGAATGACGAGATCGAAAGCGGTGAGCCGATCACCGACGTGGTGCTCAGCGGACTGACCGCCATTTTGCGCGTCCGACCCGAAGGCGGCGATGCGGTGGCCGCCAAATTCATAGATAGTTCAGATGAACGAGTTCGTGCTGATGCTCTGAACACGCTGACGCGCCTGCGTTCGAAAGAGCGCCTCGGTGATATTCGAGGCCTGTTGCGACGAGATCCGGACGCTGTCGTTCGTGCAAATGCCGCCCGTGTCCTTGGTGCCGCTGAGGACAAAGAAGCTCTGCCGTTACTGCTCGACTACGCGGTGAATGGCGATGACCTGCGTGTTCGAGTGGCGTCGATCCGCTCCCTAGCGAGCCTGAAAGACGCAAGCGTTGCTCAAAAGATGATCGAACGCGGCAACGAATTGTTAATCCCTGTACATGGCGATCCGGCACGGCTCAAGCTGGGCGAGAAACGCGTGCTAAAGCCGATCGAAGTGCCGCTACCAAAGAGTGAATTGCTCGAGATCGCAACTTCTCTCGGTCGTCTGCTTGCCAGCACGGAGAATGCTTCGGCGATAGCCTTTCTGACAAAATTCGCCATTGCCGATGGATACACGAGTTCGGAGACAATGGTCGCCTTTGCACGTATCGCTCCGAATGCGTTTCTCGCGTTATCAGCTCCGCCAAATAGCTATTCTGACTTTCGAGTAACCGCGGCGTATGCACAAGGGTTTGCGGAGATCGCGAGCCTCAAGAATGACGAGATGAACGCAGAGGCAGGCAAGAAACTAACAAACCATATCGTCGGTATGGGAACCGGTGTCGAGGCTAAAGATCAGGCGAAAATGATGCTGGCGATGCCTGATCTGATGCGTGCTCAAGCAGCGCTGAAACCGGGGAACCTCGATCAGATACTTCGTGGCCAAATCGAGAGTGAAGATGTCTTTATTCGAGCCAGTGCTGCCGAATTGCTTGGTGAGCGACCGCTTTCAAAAGAGAATTTTGCCGCTATCCAGAAAGCTTTTACCGTGTCGATGATCAGGGACAAACGAGAGAACGATGCGATGCTCGCGATATTGAACGCGCTTGCAAAACTCGATAAAAAGGCCGCGACGGGTTCATTCCTGATGGCACTCTATTCTCGGGATTATCTCGTTCGTAAGAAAGTCTTTGAAATCTTAGACGACAAAACATTGGAAAAGGACGCGCCAGGCATTCCAATGATGCTCAAGTTGGCGCGCGATAAACATCAGGATCAGGTCCAGCCGTATTTGTCGGCATTTGGAACGAAGCTCGGACAACTGCTGAATTCCGATATCGATTATCGGCGAGCAGCGTCCAGAAAGAATGGTTCGGTCTCAGCGGTCTTAACGACGGAGAAAGGCACATTCACCATTGTATTCAATCCTGAGGAAGCTCCGCTGACGGTCGATAATTGGGTCAAGCTCGCACGCGCAGGTTATTTCAACGGCCTCGAAGTCCATCGTGTAGTGCCTAATTTTGTGATGCAGGACGGCGACCCGCGTGGCGACGGCAACGGCGGGCCGGAGTGGTCGATCCGTTGCGAGATCAATATGCTGCCGTTCGATCGCGGTGCGGTCGGAATGGCTTTGTCGGGCAAAGACACCGGCGGCTCGCAATGGTTCGTCACTCACTCTGCCCAGCCGCACCTCGACGGCGGCTACACCGTATTCGGCCACGTGAACGAAGCAGGAATGAAGGTCGTCGACAATATCGTTCGCGGAGATAAGATATTGAAAGTGACTATTGCGGGAAGGTAGGAAAAGTTAGCCACAGAGAGCACGGAGAACACTGAGGTAATTGAAAATTGATTGTCTCCAATCTTTCACGGTATGTTCTGGAATATTTCAAATTCGGAAACTAATGCATATATCAGCATTTGTTGAGAGTGTTGAGACCGCGGAGACAGATCCTTTCCGTTCTGTTGATCGATTTGTTGACCAAGATTGAAAATGTCTCTGTGACCTCTGTGTACTCTGTGGGTTTTAGGCGTATTTCTCTGTGACCTCGGTGCTCTCTGTGGCAAAAATCGTCTTATGGCTGATATCCAAAAACAGGTTGTTGTTGAGAAAGGGCTAGACGATCTGGCTCATTATCTGGACGGGATTTTTCGGCTGCCAGGTACTAGTTGGCGGTTCGGACTTGATGCGTTGATCGGGCTGGTGCCGAACGTGGGCGATACGCTGACGTTTTTGCCGTCGATATATATTCTATTCGCGGGAGTTCGGTATGGAGTGCCTAAGATCACTTTGCTCCGGATGGCGTTCAATCTGGGACTCGATTATTTGGTCGGTATGGTTCCGTTTATCGGTGATGCCTTCGATTTTGTCTGGAAGGCGAACCAGCAGAACCTGGAACTAATTCGTACTCGTGCATCAGGCCACGGCAAGGGGAAAACAAGCGATTATATATTCGTTTTCGGACTGATCGGATTGCTTATCGCGATCCTGATCGGATCTATCGTCGCGAGTGCTCTGATCTTTTACTGGGTTTTGAGCAGCCGACCGTTGATCTAGGCAAAACGCCGACAAAAGCGACCGACCGGAATTGAAACGAAAAAGCGACGTCGAGTTTGTTCCTCGACGTCGCAATTTTTATGGGCGGTCTTCCCGCTCCCGCGTTGGCGGTTCTGATGGTTAGACAATTAAGCTGTAGCGCTTTGGGTCGCGAACATTTTGTCCAGAGCTGTCTGCAGAACGCCGATGCCGAATTCGCCCGCAGCACGCGATTTCAGGTTGCCTTCCGCGTCGAATAAATAATAAACAGGCACCCAGCCCTGCTCATTCACGAATGCATCTTTTAATTTATGAAGGCTGTCGACGGCAGTTGGCTCGGTAATATGGTTTACGGCTATCGCTTCGCTGACCATATCCAGATCAGTATCTGCCTCGTAACGCGGCATGTGGATCGCGATCGTTTTTAGGCCGAGGGCACCGTATTTGGACTTCAGTTCGTTCAACTGCGGCATCTTTTCTTTACAAATACCACAAGAAACTGCCCAGAAATGAACCAACACCGGGTGACCTTTTGCGTGTTCTAATGTATCTTCCTGCGAACCGTTAAACCAAGTGGTCGCGCCATCGAGGCTCGGCATCGCTTCTCCAATTCTCATTGGCATAATATTCTCCCTTGAAAGTGGTCATAAAAAGGGACGAGAAAAAGCCTCGCCCCTGATCGTTTAGCGTTTTTTTCTATGCTTTCAAATTTTCCTGACCTGGCTTCCAGTCGGCCGAGCAGAGTCCGCCCGTCTGGAGTCCCTGCAGAACGCGAAGCGTTTCGTCGACCGAGCGTCCGATGTTCAGATCGTGGACGACGGCGTATTGCAGAACGCCTTCCGGATTGATGATGTAGAGGCCGCGAAGAGCGATGTTCGCTTCCTCGACCAAAATATTATAGGACCTCGAAAGTTTGCCGCCGACGTCGGATGCGAGTGGGTATTTCAAACCGGCAACGCCATTCTTATCGAGCGGCGTGTTGATCCATGCACGATGTGAGTGGACCGAGTCGGTCGAGATACCGATAACTTCGGCACCGATGCCGTTGAGTTCGTCGAGCCGATCCGAGAAAGCTGTCAGCTCGGTCGGGCAAACAAAGGTGAAATCTAGCGGGTAGAACAAAAGTACTAACCATTTACCTTTATAATCCGAAAGCTTAACGTTTTCAGCCAAGCTTTCCATATTCTTGGTCGAAGGCATGTTAAAGTCCGGTGCCGGTTGGCCAACCTTGGCCAATTTCGTCGTGTTTTCCGTTGCGGTTCCAGTAGCTGTTGACATAATAAATCTAACTATCTCCCTTTATTTATATTCACCACATAGAAACATAGAACACATAGGATCTTTGTAGATAACTCTTCGTCTATATGTTTCCTATGCTTCTATGTGGTTATTTCTTTACGAACACACTCAGGGCAGACGCCCCTCAAAGTAAACTCTAAAAACTCTGGCTTAAAATTGGATATCGCGGCCGCACGATTCACAAGTTCGAGCGGATGTTCCATCTCGATATCGACCAGCATCCCGCATTTTGTGCATATGGCGTGATCGTGCCGCGAGGTCATCCGGTCGAATCGGCTCGCACCGTTGCCGAACTGTATCTCCGCGATGTGGCCGGCATCTTTCAAAAATCGAAGCGAATTATAGACCGTCGCAAAACTTATACTCGGTAATTTCGCCTTGGCATTTGTAAATACCTCATTCGCCGTCAGATGATCCGGAGCGTCAAGTATGACCTCGAGCACCACTTCTCTCTGACGCGTCAACCCCAAATCTTGAATATTTGCCAATTCCATAGCCTTAACTTAGAGTTAGAATAATTCTAATTCTAAGTTTTGTCAAGGGCCGCCCTGAACTTTCGATAGCTTGATGAGCAAGGGCTAATTTCCGTAACACGATCAAGATGTATATAGGGCTGCAGTCGAATACCTAACATCGACTTAACAGAAACTCAACAAAAAATTCATTTGAATTCAGTATGGAATTAACACCTCACGGGTAATCTGAATTCAATCAAGTTCCATTGATTTGAAGTTTTCGGCGTTCCTCCGTCGAAATGTTATTGGGGGTTTGGACCGGCCGGGCTCCGTGTCTGTGAAGTTTTTCACGAGAGAATGTGTAGGGAGTAAGAGTGATATGAATTATTTGAGAAAAAGACTTTTAGTATTTATTGCAAGTTTCATTTTTGTTATGGCAGTCGGGGCCTCTTCGGCCGTTCAGGCGCAACTTGCTCCTCCGCCGACGATCCGGATAGTTTTGCCGGAACGATTTCGAGTATTGACGGATCAATTCTTCGATTTGCGCGTCGAGGCGGAAGGCGTTGTGAGCCCTTCGTCACGGGTGACGATAACGATCGAAGGTGCGAATGGAACCGAGACGTTGAATTATTCAGGTGGTCTTGAGATCACCAACAACAATGACGCCAATCCAGCGACCAGCGACCGGGCATGGACGTTTCGTAAGGCGAGTTTCACTACGCCGGGTATAAAGACCATCTACGCAACGATCGTTGACGGACGCCGTCTGTTCGGCGTCGGGACGCAGGTTAGCGTTCAGCAATTCAATCTGCAAGCGCAAAAAAACATCGTTTTGTTTATTGGCGACGCAATGGGCACGGCATATCGTGACGCGAGTCGGATCGTTGCGCAGAGCACTGCCGGGCGCTTTCGCGAAGGATGGTTCGATGAGCTACAGCAGATGGATAGAATGCCCGTTACGGGAATGAGCATGACTTATTCGCTTGAAAACATTGTGCCCGATTCAGCAAACACGGCGTCTGCCTGGGCGAATGGTAACAAGACCGTCAACGGGTCGGTCAATGTTTTTCCCGATAATAATGACTTTAGATATGTTTCGTCCAATCAGCAGGCGACCAAACAATTCGTATTAGATAATCCGCGGGTCGAAACGCTCTGGCAGTATCTCAAACGCCGCCACAATTATAAGACCGGAATTGTAACGACATCAGATGTGACCGATGCGACCCCGGCCGGCGAAGGCGGCCACACGCTGCTCCGCGGTTTGGGCTATGACATCGCTCGCCAATACGTCGATGGATCGATCAATTCGGGCAATCAGTTCGACGTGATCCTGGGCGGTGGGCTTGAGCGGTTTACTACGAGAACGGCGGCAAACAGCGGCGATACACGAAACCTGCTTACAGAATTGCAGGGATCCGGCTATTCGGTCGTTTCGAATCGAACGCAGCTCAACGCGATACAGAATCCGAATGCGCCGGACAAGTTGCTCGGCCTCTTCCGAACCAGCAATATGAACGTTGCTTATGACAAACTCGGCTTGCTGCGTCCAACGGATGAAGCAGCACCAGACTTTGGCGGATTTACCGATCAGCCATATCTAGACGAGATGACCGATAAGGCGATCGCGACCTTGAATAAGAACAATGCACCATTCATCTTAATGGTCGAGGGCGCATCGATCGATAAGCAGTCGCATCCGAACTACGCTGCCGGTCAGATCTGGGACAACATCGAATTTGATAAATCCGTTGGCGTTGGGCGTGCATTCGCAACCAGGAATCCACAGACGCTGGCAAACACGCTCGTAGTGGTTACGGCGGACCACGATCAATCGATCCATATTATCGGAGCGGTTGACACTCTGGTCCCAAACGCTATTCAGAACGTAATTTCGACCTTGGCATACCCGAACGGAAGTCGGCCGGGCGGATCGACGATCGGCGTTGAGAATCGAGTTGGCGAAACGTCCGGCTTTCCTGACTACCAGGATGCTAATAACGATCGATATCCCGAGAACACGAACCGTATTCGGTTAAAAGTCGGATACCGAACCGGTGACCACACCGGCTCATCGGTGCCGGTAACCGCAGAGGGTGCGGGTGCATTACTCTTCTATGGTTATTACGATCAGACCGATCTATTTTTCAAGATGGCAAAGGTATTGACGATAAACACAACCCTTCTTGATCAGGCGATCGTTGCTAAATCCAATGCGGATGTGCCGTATTTTAGTCCGGCGACGCAATTGCGAAATAGTGGAACTCGCGGCGAGATACAAATGCTCCGAAATGCTCCGCTGGCTACACCAAGGCTGATGGCTGAGGGTGAAATGTATTGCCAAGACGAAAACCATGATCATTAATTGAAATTTAGGGTTTCGTTTTAGATCACGGCTCGCGATCGCGGGCCGTTTTTATTGATTTGAGATCACGAGTTTGCGTCTCGCCTGGACTATTAGGCCAGGGCGTTTTGATGTGACGTCGATGGTGCGTTCTGAGACGCCGCGGGTCTCGATGACGGGAATCTTTGGGGAGTAGGTGACGACGTATGACGAGTCGATCATCTTGGCAACGAGCGGGGCTTTCTCGACCATTTCATCAGTCGAACTCGGCAGTATGAATTCCCCGTTGGTGTTCTCAGCAAGTTTTTCGAGCTGTTCCTGGCTGGTCTCAAGTTCGGCTTTGCGCGATTTTATGCGTTTGATCAAAGTGCGGTCTAGATTGATGGTCGGGCCGATCCGCGGACGCGAAGCGGCCTCTTGCGGTCCGCCTTTCGGCAGTTGGTCGCGAACCATGTCGGGCATTGCCTTCGGCGGTGGCGAATTGGAGATAACGCTGGTGCGCGGAGCTATATCTGCACCCTCCATCGAGGTATAGCTGAGCACATGAACGGAAATATCGGTGGCCATCAATCGGCGAAAGGCAGCGACCTTCGCGGATTCCTGGCCCTGGCTGTCGGTGCCGTCAGTGATCAGGACAAGGTGCCGATTCTCGATTTGATCGCGAAGCAAAACGTCGGTCGCCAACTTCATTGCGTCAACGAATGCTGACTTGCGGCCAAAGTTTGTCTTCGTCGAGATCGCAGAGAGAGTCTGCGTTTTACTGGTTGTCCATTCGTCAACGATCGCTGCCTTGTCGCTGTATTGCATTATCGCGACCTTGTCGTCGGGCTTTAGGGAGACGACCAGAGATCTGGCAACCTTTCTCGTCCAATCAAGGCTTTTGACGGAACGCATTTCACCGCCGGTGTCCATAACGATCAAAACGTTCGCCGGTAACCTTCTAACGCTCGTCGGTTGGTGCAGAATATTATCTTCGGTGATCACCAGATCGCGGGAAGTAACATCCCCGAAAAAATTGCCCTCCGCGTCGAATGCCAAAACATTGAGTTTGATCTCCTCAATGGTGACGCGAACGGTCTCGTCCGGAGTGGGAGTCGGTGTCGGTTGCACACGGCCGCTCTGAGCAGAACCTGTGAAGGCGACGGACAGCGTAAATGCAAAGGCGAGAAATATGTGCTGGATTCTGGGCAAATAGCTTTTCATTACTTATGGTTTGATGCCCGATCTCGCACAAACGGGTGTCTGTCAGAGTTTTGGGTTCTCTACGACAAAATCGAGCAGATTCGAAACATAGGTCGTGAAGTTTGGGCAGGCGATGCCGTGCGGTTTTAGCAGATTTTCGGCTATAGAGGTGTCGTAGGTTTGTGAGATGAAAAAATACGGGACGCCGTGATGAGGCAGACCGGTGAGCGAAGGTGAGATCCGGGTGTTGAGAAACCACTCCGCAAGTTTAACCGGCGGTCCGAATTCGGACTTGCGTCCCGTGAGGTCCATCGCGATCGCGTCGAAAAGTTTGGCCGTCGAAAGCGGTTCGGGATCGGCGAGGGCGACCGTCTTTCCATTTGCCTTTTTATCGTGTGCGAGAGCGACGATCGCCTCGACCACGAAATCGACCGGAACGAGGTTGAGCCGCACCTGATCGTTACCGACATTAAGTATGCGAAGCAGCATAGGAGCCTTTCGCAGATATTGGATCAAGTAATAAATGCCATCGTATTTCGCAGTTTCGCCCGTTTTCGAATCGCCAACGACAACGGAGGGCCGAAAGATCGTGACCGGATATTTTCCCTTGAGCTTTTCGACCTCAGCCTCCGCCAGATACTTTGTCTCCTCGTAGTAATTGCGAAAACCGGCGTCGCCGGACAGGTCGGTCTCGAGTATTTCGCCCTCGCGTTTGCCGGCAACATAGCACGTCGAAATATAGTTGTATCGCCTCAGCTGATCTATGGTCTTGACGAGTTCATTAACGTTTTTCGTACCGTCGAGGTTAACGCTGAACGCCGTATCTCTCGGTACGGCGAGGTCATAGGCGGCAGCGAGGTGGAAAACGTCGGTCGTCTCGTAACGGATCGTTTCTAGATCGTCTTCGGAAATGCCAAGGTCGGTCTTAGTGATATCGCCCTCGACGATAACAAAATTCTCGAGCGGTGTGCTTGTAAAATCGGCGATCTCCTCGATCTCGACCATCGCTTTTTCAACGAACTCGCTCTGCACGAGCAAAAAGAACTGTGTGTCGCTCTTTGACAGGCGTTCAACGAGCCGGCCGGCGATGAAGCCGGGAAAGCCGGTGATAAAAATTGATTCGCGGAAGATCATAGAAAAAAACAAGTTTACGATTGGTCGAGATCTTCGTCTTTGCGTCTTGGCGGGAGACCAAGAAGGGCAGAAGATGAAAAGAATGAATTCGACCCTTGAACCGAACGCTTTACCCAATTTTAACAATTTTAGGCGCGATATGTTGAAATTAAAACTAGTATTCGCGTAAAAATAGTTTTACATCACTTTGACCGATGTGATAGATTCACGGTGCGCTTAATTGTTATCAGAATTCAGGAAATGCGGTCGGGTTTTTCGCACTTGCGAAAGCGAGTCGAGGACGAAGTGCCGCAAGATATATTCGAAATGGACTCAATTCTGGAATTAGACCTGTTGCCGGAAACGGCTGTGCCCGTGTCCAAAAGTGAGCTTGACGAACCGCGCTGGTCGGTCGTCTCATTTGATCAGATCGAGGCTGGAGGACTGACCTACCGACAGGCGGCGGAGTTGATACTGCTTCTCGATTCTCACGGGATCACGGGTCTTTGCTTAGTCACGGATACCGCTGCCGGGCGTATGAACCGCTAAAACTCGATAACGACCTTCCCAAAACCATCGTTCGACCGAAGATAATTATAAGCCTGGATCACATCTTCGACTGCGAATACGCTATCGACATTCGCAGTGACGATCCCGGAGGTGATCAGCGGCAGAACTTCGTCCGCGAACAGGCGAGTCGCCAAAGCTTTTTCTTCCGTCGTTCGGGCACGCAAAACCGTTCCGATGATCTGAGCTCGTTTGTACATAAGAGCACCGAGATTAAATTCAGAGGTGTTGCCGGATGTCAGACCGACGAGTACAAGCCTGCCGCGGAGAGCGAGACTCGCGAGATTGTTTTCGAAATATGCAGCTCCGACAAGGTCTAGAATGACGTCGGCGCCTTTGCCTCCAGTTCTCTTCTTTACTTGCTCAGCAAAATCATTTCCAGTGGTAACGATCGCGTGGTCGAGTCCAAAGGCTTTGCATCTGTCAAGTTTTTCAGCCGTTCGGGACGTTCCGGTTACGGTCGCACCTCTCGCTTTTGCGATTTGGAGAGCGGCGAGCCCGACGCCGGAGCCGACGGCGTGGATGAGCAGATCGTCGCCTTCGCCGAGGTTGCCCAATGTGACAACGGCGTCAAGGGCAGTAATGAACGCCTCGGGAACAGCAGAAGCCGCAGTGAATGAAAGATTTTCGGGAACGCGAGCAAGCAACGTTTCATCGGTCAGCAGATATTCAGCCTGCGATTCACCGGCGACGATGCCAAAGACGCGGTCGCCTGGATTCCAAGCTGCGACGTCAGGGCCAACGTCTACGACCTCGCCGGCGAATTCGAGCCCCGGAATGTTTGGCGAATAACCTGGCGGTGGCGGATACTTTCCGGCGACCTGGAGCAGATCTGCCCGGTTAAGCCCGACGGCCTTCACCTTGACGAGCACCTGCGAAGTCTCGGGCCTCGCCGGCTCGGGAACGTCGCGGATCTCGATGCCCTCGGTTGAGCCAAATCCTGCTATGTAGACCGCTTTCATTTTTTTAGCTTCGCCTCGATGTCATTTGCCTTGAGCGAATTGCCGGTGGCGCGCTCGAGTTCGGCGATCGATTTGTTGAGGTCAGTTCGGGCACGGAGCTCGTTACTGCGGGCAACTGCGAGAGCGGTTTGCCGTTCGAGAACTTTGTAGATATCAGATTGTCCCGCGTCGAGCTTTCGCTGTTCGGAGTCGTATTGCTTTGCCGTATTTTCACGGGCGACCGCTGCTGCTCGCAGACGTGCTTCACCGGTTCGGATAGCTTGCAAAGCGTTTCTTACCTCAAGCTGTACGACCTGTTCGAGCTGCTCACGCTGCGTCTCGATCCGCTCGCCCTCAACCAGTGATTTACCGATCTGTGCCTTCGTCGACTTGTCGCCAAATATCGGCAGGTTAAACTGCACCCCGACGCGGAAGGTCGGGTAGCGATAAATATTAGATAACGCACTCCCGTAGCCGCCATTGAGATAGTCAGGCAAACCCGGAGTGGTTGTGATCGGAATCTGCGATATCTGCGGAAGCAGCGGATAGTTCTGGGCGGTCACTTGGTTCAGGTTTCCGATAACCTGATTCAAGGTGGCGGTCGAACTGCCGCCGAACGGATTTGATGCGTTCGGGTTTAGCGTTCCCGCGGCACCGGCCTGAGTGTAGCTTGCAACCAGATCGACTTGCGGTTTGTGCTGTTCGCGAAAATACCTTTGATCGACCAAATTGATGTCCTTCTGAGTTCGATTGATCTCGAGCTCAGGCCGGTTCAAGGTGGCGAGGTCGAGAGCCTCAGTTAGTGTCGTCGTCGGAGTCGTTAAGTCGACCGAATCGACAGGCGTCAGCGATTGTGCCCAGATGATGTCATTTTTGTTTGGTGCAACCAAATTCTTCACTGCGTTCTCAGCGATATTCACCGTGTTTAGAGCATCGTAAACGGCCTGTTCGAAGTTGACGACCTGAGTTTCCGACGCGACGATGTCGATCGGCGCGAGTTGGCCCTCATCGACGAGGCGGCGGTTGTGCTCGAGTTGATCCTTCGCGTCTTTGACGCTGTCACGCTGCACCTGCAAATTTCGCAGGGCGTATGCCAGATCCCAATAACCTCGTTGCACGGCCGCGACGATCTCGATGGTGCGCTGACGAAACTGAGTGTCAGTGAGCGAGATGTTCTTTTTAGCTATCTCGATCAAGCGGCGATTCTGATCGAATTTGCGTCCGCGAAAAAGTGGCTGGGTAAAGCCGACCGTGATGTTAGTGTTAAAAGTTGGGTTGACCGAGTTGAACTGGTTATTCGTCGTGTTGCGGTTGTTGTTGAAAGTTACGTTGTAGCTGGCACCCGTGCTGCGAATCAGTCCGTTCAATCCGGCATTCGCTACGAGATTGGTTTGCTGAAGCGAAAAGTTGGGACCGCCCGCAAAAAATGAAAAGACTGGATTTCTTGAGCGTTCGAAATAGGTCTGACCGGAAAACCTTGGTTCATACACGCCGAGTGCGGAACGAAGGTCAAATTCGGCGATCTGCGAATTCTTACGAGTAACCTCCACATCCTTGTTGTTTTCGAGTGCGAGTTCGATCGTCTCGCGAAGTGTCAGAGTCCGCTGCTGAGCGATATCCACACCGACTCGGCCAAGATCGGGCAGATCGCGAGCGTCCGACCGATATTTCTCCGCGATGTGTGGCACTCCCTGTAGATTTTCCGGAGCGACGTTCTGCGTGTCCGTCACCGCCGGCGTTGGCGTGGGTGAAGGTGTCGGAACTTGAGCCCGAACCTCCACGCTCGCAACGAACAGCAGAGCTAAGAATGAAATGTATAAGTGCCGCTTCATAAAAATTATTGTTTGCTAATGAGCGAGCTGGTCGCCTGTGAGAGCTTGCGTTTAGCACCGCCAAAAAGAGTCGTTGCAAACCTGTTGACATAGCCGAAGATCCGCATCTCAGCCAGATCGTCGAAGATCGAATAGAACACCGGAACGGCAAGTAATGTCAGGACGAGACATAGTGACTGTCCGCCAACGACCAAAACACCGATCGAACGATTGGTTCCCGATCCGGCTCCTGTCGATAGAACGAGCGGTATCATACCGGCGACGAGGGCGATCGTTGTCATCAGAATTGGACGAAGCCGATCGCGGTTTGCCTGGATGATCGCGTCGTACCGATTCATACCGCCCGCCCGAAGGTGGTTCGTATGATCGATCTGCAAGATCGCGTTCTTTTTAACCACACCGAACAAAAGCAAAAGCCCTAGCCCGGAGAAGATATTGACCGTTTGGCCAAGGACCAAGAGGCTGAAAATTCCGAATGGTATCGACAGCGGCAGCGTCAAAAGAATCGTGATCGGGTGAATGAATGATTCGAACTGAGCGGCCAGCACGATGTACATAAAGATGAAGGACAATCCAAAAGCCAACAAGAAGTAGAATCCGGCCTTGCCCTGTTCCTTAGACTGGCCGACGAAGCCGGACGTGTAACCCGAATTCTTTGGTATCAGTTCCGCGACGGTGCTATTGATGCCGTCTATTATATTCTGGGCCGAACCACCCGGCTTTGTGTTCGCGAGCAGCGTTACCTGCCGCTGGCGATTTGTCCGGTCGACCGCACTTGGGCCGGTACCCGGTTTTGTCTTGACCACCCGGTCGAGCGTTACCTGGCCGAGTTTGGACGACGGCACTATCATTCGTTTTAGGCCTTCTTCATCAGTGCGGAAAGTATTGATCGCCCGCACGCGAACTGCGTACTGATCGGTCCCGGCGTTGAAAGTAGTCGCTTCCTGTCCGGCGACCAGGACATTTAGACCCTGTGAAATATCGCCAACGCGAACGCCCAGATCAGCAGCCGTGTCGCGGTCGATCTCCAGTTGTATCTCCGGTTTGCCGCTAACCAGCGTCGAGTCGACGTCCACTGCATCGGGTAGCGTTTTCATCTTCGCCATGATCTTCGATGAATATTCCTCGAGCTGTTTAAGATCCGGCCCGGCGATCAGGAACTGGACATTCGCACTTCGAAATCCACCGCCGGAGAATGCCTGCACAGGTTGGACACCGGTCCGCAACTCAGGCGGAAATTGCTTGAGCATTTCGCGAGTCGCTGCCATTAGATCTTCCTGTGACCTAGCGCGATCTTTGGTATCGCTTAGTTTCACGTAGATCGAACCGGAATTTACGACCTGCTGCTGGCCGCCGCCGATGGTTGAAAGTGTGTCGGTGACGCCCGGCTGTTTGCGGATCTCGGTCGCGATCCGCTCGAATATTTGCGCCGTACCGCCGAGACTCGAGCCTTCCGGGGCACGTACAGTAACCTCAAACTGCGACTGATCGTCCACCGGCAGAAAGTTTTTACCGACCATCATGAATAACGGAACGATCGATACAAAAACGAGGATACAGACCGTCACGATCACCCAGCGATGAGACATCGAGAACCGAAGCAATGTCGCGTAAAACGCATCGACGGCACGAAACCAACCCGAATATTTACTATCGCTCTCCGCCTTATGTTCGATCATGCCATCGCCGCCGATCTTGTCGGTTTCCTTTTCGGGCTCCACCTTTTTAGGCTTGATTAGACGGGCGGCGAGCATCGGCGTCAGTGTGAATGAGACGATCAGCGAGACGAGAACCGCAAACGACGCCGTCAAACCGAAGCTCGACATGAAGCGTCCGACGATGCCCTGCATAAAGCCGATCGGGACGAAAACCGCCATCAGCGACAGGGTCGTGGCGAGAACCGCCAAGCCGATCTCCCGGGTTCCCTCGATCGCTGCCTCGAACGGATTCATTCCCTTTTCCTCAACGAATCGATAGATATTTTCGAGCACGACGATCGCATCATCGATCACGATACCGACCATCAACGTAAGCGAAAGCATGGTGATCGAGTTCAGCGTGTAGCCCATCGCGTACATCAATCCGAACGTCGAAATGATCGAGGTCGGGATAGCAAGAGCGGCGATAAACGTGGTTCTGAAACTCCACAAAAAGAAGAAGACTACAATGGCAGCAAGGATCGAACCGACGATGAGATGCTCCTCGATCGCATGGAGCGAATTTTCGATAAAGACCGAGTTATCACCGATGACGCGCATTTGAAAGCCCGGCGGCAATGTCGGTTCGATCTCTTTTAGGCGGTCTTTGATCTCCTTTGCGACGGCGACTGTGTTCTGGCCGGATTGTTTCGATACGGTCAGGGTTACGGCTGGTTGACCATTCAGACGTGCCTCGGAGCGGACCTCTTCGGCGCCGTCCTCGACATAGCCGATGTCTTTGACCTTTACTTGATAACCGCCTCGGGTCGCGACGACGATATCGTTAAACTCTTCGGGTTTTACGATCTTACCGATCGTACGGACACTGGTTTCCTTTTGACCCTCGTCGAGGCGGCCGCTCGGGAACTCGACGTTCTGGATACGCAGGGCAGCTGAAACTTCACCTGCCGTTACGTTATATGAACGCAATTTGTCGGGGTCGATCCAAACATTTATTTGACGTTCGGCACCACCGATGATCGTGATCTGACCGACACCGTTGATGGACTCGATCCGTTCCTTGATTTTATTTTTCGCAACCTCGGTCACCTCGCGTAAAGCTTTCGGTGCGGAAACTGAAATTCGCAGAACCGGAGCAGCATCGGTATCCAGTTTCTGTACCGTCGGCTGTTCGGCGGTCTCGGGCAGATTAGGAATCACGGTCTGGACGCGGTTCTCAACCTCTTGCGAAGCGACGTTCACGTCCTTCTCAAGAACGAACTGAACGAAAACCTGCGTGATGCCCTCGACCGAACTCGATCGCAACTCGTCGATACCGGAGATGGTATTGACAGCTTCCTCGATCTTTTCTGCAACCTCCGTCTCCATCTCCTGCGGCGAAGAGCCCGGATTTACGACGGTAATTGTGACGGTAGGAAAGTCGATCTTTGGAAATAGATCGACGCCGAGGCTCAAAAATGAAAATGCCCCGACGACCACGAGTGACAAGATCAACATCGTCGCAAAAACCGGACGCTTTACACAAACTTCAGCAAGCCATTGCATAATTCAACTACCCCTAATTCATCTGCCTGATCAAAACTCCGTCAAATAATGTGCCGACATTGCTCGTCGCGATCACATCCCCCTCGTTAACGCCTGATTTTATCTGGATCATTCCGGGCTCTAGTAAGCCTAGCTGGACGATTACCTCGCGGGCGACTCCGTCCTTGATCACAAAGACTTTATTAGTTTCGCCCTCGTTTTTAATAGCGACAGTTGGGACCATGATCGCCGGTTCCGGCTTCGACTGCGTAATGCGAACGGTCGCGAACTGCCCCGGTTTAAGTAGCCCGTCGCCATTCGCTACTTCGGCCTCGACCGTCAGCGTACGAGCCGTAACGTTGAGGTTAGGCAGGATGCGAACGATCGTTCCGGCGAAGCTGCGGTCCGGATATGCACTGGTCTGAAGCGATATTCCCTGGCCGATGGCAACTCTCGCGATCGATTGTTCAGGAATCTCTATCCGCATTCGAAGTGTCGACGTTCGGACTATGGTCGCGATTTTGGTGTTCGGGGCACTCGGCGAAATATACTCGCCGGGGTCGGCTACCCGTTCGGAGACGAATCCGCTGATCGGAGCGTAAATGGCCGTGTCGGTGAGTCCTTTCTTCGCTTGATCGACCTGTACTTGGGCGGTCCTGACGCCTGAACGGGCAGCCGCAACCTGTGCTTCGGCCGAATTTATCGCCCTCGTCGCGACCGCAGCATTCGATCGCGATTCGTCGAGCTGGCCGAGAAGTGCGTCTCGTTGTGCACGGCGCTGGTCGAGTGATGCCTTAGAGACGTCACCGGTATCGAAAAGCCTTTGTGCCCGAACGAGCTCGATCTCAGCGAGCTTAAGGTTTGCAAGGGTCGATTTCACTTGTGAGAATGTCTCGATGTTGAATACCTCGCCGTCCTTGACGTTTAGCCTGATCTGGGCTTGGCGCAGAGCAGCGATCGCCGTACCGACGGCTTTCTCCTGCTGGACGACCTGTGCTTGAGCCTGTTCGATACGAAGCTGTGCGTCGCGATTGTCGAGCCGCACAAGCACGCTGCCCTTTTGGACGTAGCTTCCCACGTCGAAGTTGACCTCGACGATCTTGCCGGCCACGGTCGGGGCGACATCAGTCTGCTCGTCGCTTGCGAGGCTACCGGTAGCCTCAAAATACGTCGGGATCGGCTTTGTCACAGCCTGCGTGGTCGTTACGTCGACGGTAGTTGGCTGGCCCGAGTTGACGTTGACATTCACAGCCGACTTGGACCCACAACCGGAGCCAACGGCGACGATCAATGCCGTAGCTAGTGCAAACGAAGCTGCTATCTTCTGACTTTTCATCATGATTACCATTCTTCTTAACCCCTAAACCGCGACGCCGCGTAATAGGATCTCGGCAAAATTCTTTGCCGCGTCTTCATTCGAAATATTCAATAAATTTCGTTTTTTGTCCCAGAGAATGTTGTTCAGCGAATGATGGATAAGCATTCCCATAAATGCCCGAACAACGATCCGCGGATTTATCTCGCGCATCGCTCCGTCTTGCTGCCGCATCGCGATATACTCTCCGATGTACTGATAAATACGTTCGACGAATTGATTGAAGAATCGCTCCGCCAGGTCGTGCTCCTCGAGTG
>JAYSZT010000198.1:0-18659 GCA_043737915.1 Acidobacteriota bacterium | reverse complement strand
CGACCGGTTCCATCACACCACCGATCTGCGCCGCGGCCGACAGATGAACGCGCTTGCCGATCTGAGCACATGATCCAACCAGAGCGTGCGAATCGACCATCGTTCCCTCATCGACATACGCACCGACATTAATGTAAGCCGGTGGCATGACGACAACCGAAGGAGCGACGTACGATCCGTCCCTTATCGCCGACCCGCCCATCACGATCCGCACGCCATCTTCCAAAGTCATCGGCCGCAGCGGGAACGTGTCTTTGTCAAAGAATTGCAGCGTCTCCGTCTCCATCGACATCTCGACCATCTTGCCCATCCGAAAGCCAAGCAGAATTCCCTGCTTAACCCAAGCATTCGCATGCCAATTCCCTGCCGAATCTTTCTCCGCCGAACGGATTTCACCGCGCCGCAACGCCGTCTTAAATTCTTCGTAAACCTCGCGGTCATCCGGAGAAAACTCTGTCTTCGAAAACAAATTCTCAATACTATCTTTTAAACTCATCTTTTATCTCTGTGACCTCTGTGCCCCTGTGGTGAATTAAGGCTTTAATACGTTTAATATGTCACGCAACACCTTCCGCGTCGTTTCCGTTACCGGCACAAGCGGCAGGCGTATGTTTTCTTCGCACAAACCCATTTCTTTCATGACGAATTTGCAGGGTGCGGGTGACGATTCGAGGAAATTGGCCTCCATCAGTGGCAGGATCTTGTAGTTTATCTTACGGGCGAAATGGAACGAGCCGTTCAGGGCGTGCTCAACCATTCTTGATGTTTCTTTTGGTATCTCGTTGGCACAGACGGAGACAAGCCCGTCGGCGCCGAGGGCGATCAGTTGGAGCGTTGAGGCGTCATCTCCGGAAAAGACCTTAAAATTCTTCGTCCGACCCGCGATTATTTTCATAATTTGCGAATAGTCGCCCGAGGCCTCTTTCGTTGCGACGATATTGTCGAATTCGGCCGCGAGCCGCAAAGTTGTCTCTGCGGAAATATTTGACGCAGTTCGCGAAGGTACATTGTACAAAACGATCGGGAAGCCTTTGACCGACTTCGCGATCTCAGAATAGTGGGCGAACATGCCGTCCTGCGTCGGTTTGTTGTAATACGGAGCGACGACAAGGGCCGCGTCCGCACCGGCTTCTCTCGCCTTTCGCGTGAAATCGATCGTCGCGGCGGTATTGTTGCTGCCGGTGCCGGCGATAACGTGAGCCTTGAGCTTTTTCGCCACCGAAACGGCTAGTTTAATGACCTTCAGCCGTTCGGCTTCGTCCATCGTGACATTTTCGCCGGTGGTTCCGCACGGCACGAATATCTTCACGCCGCCCTTCACCTGCCGCTCGCAAAGCTTTGTAAAACACGCTTCGTCCACCGACCCGTCCTTCTTAAAAGGCGTCACCAATGCCGTCGCGCATCCAACCATCCAATCGATCTTCATTGTCATAGCGTATTTTGTTTACTGATCCGCTGTAAGTATATTCTCATCGAGGTTTCGAATTCAAAAACGGCGGACACATTGGCGATGCTTTAGCTCCACGCCGGTCTGATGCTATACTCACCGGACAAACTTGGAGGACAAAATAAATGAAGACTTTGTTTTTATCGATATTGGTGATCTCATTCGCATTCTGCACGGACGCATTTGCCCAAAAAGCGGCCGCAACCACGAAGATCTGCGGCGATCCGTCAGCGGCTTGTGCTAAGCGTGCCGTATTTGACGACGAAGACCTGCCTTTCGAATTTAACCAAGGTTCGATAGTCGCCGAATCGGCACCTTTCTATATCGTAGTTCTCAAGAGCGTCAAAACGACCGGCGAAGACGCGTGCGATAAGACTCCGAGTGACTTCGATCGAAGTAACGTCCAGTACAACTTTCTCAAAAACAAAGTTTTCATCGCCCGCGGCTGTTTTTCGATGCAGCACAATTACTATACAAAAGTCGGCAACGACGTCATCGCCCTCGCGATCTACGCCGGATCAACAAAAGCGGCGGCGGACGCCTTCTTGAAGAAAGTAAAGACAGCCGATTACCTCGACGCAAAAGACGCCTACCTCCTGAAGATCACGACTGGATTTAACGGAACTTAAGATCGATACGGAGCGCCCGAAATAACAGCATTTAATCCGAGGATATGATGCCAGGTAAATCATCTGGGGTCATCGCAGTATCTATTTTTTTGTCCGGTTGGCAATGCTAACGGTCGATATCCTTGTCACCTACATTTCGAGATCCGCACCAGCGATTGTCCGATGTGGAATCGATCCGGTGGTGGATACTCAAATGAGAAAAAAGGCTGGGTAGATCCGTCCGATTTCATTGATTCACGATCTCTTCCATAACGTCGGTGAATTCGTAGAAGCCTTTTTTTCCGACGATCCACTCGGCAGCGAAGAGTGATCCCGCGGCGAAGCCTTCGCGGGAGCGGGCGGTGTGTTCGAGCAGGATCTGGTCGGCCGTCCCGTCGAAACCGATGCGGTGAGTCCCCGGAATATTCCCGGCCCGCGTCGCCGAGATCGGAGTACCGACACTCTTGTCGGTTCTTGTTTTAGAAAGTTCCGCGTCCACAACAACCCGCAACTTGAGCGCCGTTCCCGACGGCAAATCGAGTTTGCGCGAGTGATGCTGCTCCTCGATGAACGCTTCGTACTCACAAAACTTCGCAAACAACTCCGCCGCGTACTCCGCGATCCGGTAAAAAAGATTCACCCCAATAGAAAAATTCGCCCCAAACACCATCGCTCCGTTATTGTCGATGACGTGCCGCTCGATCTCTTCACGCCGATCACTCCACCCCGTCGTCCCCTCCACCAACGCCACCCCCGCCAAAACACAAGCCTCCACATTCCGCCGCACCGCCGCCGCATTCGTAAAATCAATCGCCGCATCCGCGCCCTTCAATTTGAGGCTGAGCTCAAATGACGGTAAATTCGCATCCGAGTCATCGATCACGACCACGATCTCATGCCCTTTTTCCTCAGCAAGCCGCCGAATCAGCCTCCCCATCGCCCCGTACCCGATCAGTGCAAGTTTCATAAGGTTTTTTTCCAAGAACTACACGAAAAAAAGGAACCGATGTCCCACATCGTCTGTTTCAGTACCCTATTGCTCAAACAGGCTATCTGGAGTTCCCTAGCTTGAATGTTCGAAGATATGGCGAAACAGGACCGTTCCACCAGCAACGAGTACAACGACCATCCCGAAAAGTGTGCTCACAGTTTTCGTAGCCGTAAAGAATGTGGGCACACTCAGGACACAACGCCGCCATGCTCGATGCCTCCGCAAAATAACCACTGCTACACTCATCGCAGCTGTTAATTTTTCGCTCCGCCGTAGGAAACGCCCTCTAACAATTTCTTAACCAGATCGACGTAAAGATCCACCGAAATCTGCAGATCTTTTTTCAGCACAAATTCGTTCTTCGTGTGAGCAACGAGGATCGAACCCGGGCCGAGCAGGAGCGGTTGGCCCCAGTTTGAGAGGTGTGGGATGTCGGTGGTGAAGCGAACGACCTTTTGTTTGAAGCCATCGACGGCGAGCATTTTGACCGGCAGACTGTAGGATAAAACTTCGAGTTCACCTCGGTCGCCAATGAGGTCTTCGAGAATTTCACGGATCGGCACCTCCGGAGTCGTTAATCGAATAAGTATCCCGGCCTCGGCATTCGGCGGGATCACGTTCAGAGCGACGCCGCCATCGAGCGTCGCAATGTTGCAAGTCGTCTCGCCAAAGAAATCGTCGCGGGGAAAGTCGGCACACCTGACGTCTTCAAGAATGTCGAGCAACTTCTCGATCGCCGACTCGCCTTGCTCCGGATAAGCCGAATGCGCGGCTTTGCCCTTCGTTTTTATCTTCGCCCGGAAGGCGCCCTTCGAACCGATCGCCAGATCGTTGTCGGTCGGTTCGCCATTGATTAGATATTCACACTTCGCCGCGATCGGATGCTCATTGGCAACCTTCGCCCCGGTCGAAGCCCGCTCCTCCTCGACCGTGTATAAAAGGCCGATGTCCTCAATTCCCTCTTTCCGCAACAATTCCGCCGCCGTGATTTGAGCCGCAATTATCCCTTTTGCATCGCACGCCCCGCGCCCGTAGATCTTCTCATCATCCTCCGTCGGAGCAATAAACGGCGGCACCGTATCCATATGCGTCGAAAGCCAAACCCGCGGCGTCTCATTCACGAAAGCGATGACGTTGCTTTGGTTTTCACTTACTCTCTGCAGCTCGACCGTCCAACCAAGCGATTCCAAATAGTCCCGCAGATAAAAACCGACCGCTTCCTCATCACCGGAAACCGACGGGATAGACATCAAAGACTTTGTAAGTTCAAGTAAATTGGTAGCTGTATTCATTTAGAAATGGATTGTAAGAGCCTCGATAAATTCAAGATCTTTTCGATTATTAGTGACGAGCGGAATTTCAGACATTATTGCTGTCGCCGCGATTCAAGCATCTTCCTTTCGCCACTCCGCACGCATGCGGAGAAATTAATATACCTCTGCCTGAAGTTGCTCTTGCGTTTCGCCAGTCTCAGGACCGAGAAGCTCTTCGGACGAATACGCGATCTTTACCTTATGCGTCGCCAAATAGTTTTTGAGGAGTTCGTTTCCCGTATGTTTTTTTGTTACGGTCCTTTGCATATTAAGTCCATTCAACGCCAAAAAGTACCCGCGAAATTCTACCATACTAAAATAGCTCAGTATGAAGCCTATTGATGACGTCGGGGGCAAACTCTTCGCGGATCACGAAAGTGAGATTCACGCTCGACGCCCCATGAGACACGAGGGCGATGTTTATGTCGCCGATAGTTGAGAATATTTTGGCGGCCATGCCGGTGCTGGCACGGAGTCCTTCGCCGACGACGCAGATGACGGCGTAGCCGCGTTCGACCTCGACCTCGCCGAGACGGGAAAGTTCGGCAACGATCTGGTCTAGCGAATCGACATTATCGAGCGTCAGCGCGACAGAAACTTCGGATGTTGAGACGACATCTATTACGGTGCGGTACCGCTCGAAGATCTGAAACAGCGCACTCATAAAGCCATAACTGCCAAGCATTCGGGCGGAGGTTATTCTTAGGATCGTGATGTTCTTTTTGTGGGCAATTGATTTGATCTTATTCGGCGTTTCACCCGAATCAGCGATCACCATCGTACCGATCTCGTTCGGCTCGAATGTATTGCAGACACGAACCGGAATGGCGTGGTCGACCGCCGGTTTGATAGTTTTCGGATGCAAGACTTTCGCCCCGAAATAGGCGAGTTCGGCGGCTTCTTCGTAAGAAAGGATCGGAATCGTCCTCGCCGCATGACAAATTCGCGGGTCGCAGGTCATCACGCCGGTCACGTCGGTCCAAATCTGCAATTCATCCGCCCGCAGTGCCGCCGCGACTAAGGCTGCCGAATAATCCGAACCGCCGCGTCCCAGCGTTGTCGTCTCACCGCCGCGATTCGCCGCAATAAAACCGCCCATGATCGGCACTTCTCCCGATGCGATCGGCGGTTCGAGCTCAAGTTTAATTAATTTTTCCGTCTCGTCCCAGATCGGCTGTGCGGCTCCATATTCATCGTCCGTGACTATTAAACGGCGTGAATCGACGTGCCTCGCGTTGATGCCTTTAGACTTCATCACCTCCGCTAGAAGCCTCGACGAAAGCTGTTCCCCATAGGAAACGACCGCGTCCTTTAACATCGAAAGCGGCAAGCTACGACGCGAAACTCGTTTGAGAAGATCGGCAAGCTCTTCGCGCGCATATTCGAGCTCGCCTTGAAACGGGCTCGAATCGGGAATAGCAAATTGCCGCGTTACCTCGGAATGCCGTTCGTAGTGCGGTTCGAGCGAGGCAACCGCCGCATCAACGTCACCTTTCTTGGCGAGTTCAAATGCTGCCAATAGAGCGTCCGTGACTTTCGTCATTGCTGAAACGACCACAACCGGACGACGGCCGATCTGAGTCGAAACAATGTGAAAAACACGCTCAAACGCCGCCACATCACCCACCGATGTGCCGCCGAACTTCATTACAAGAGGCTGCAAAAGATCGTTCACAATTTAACTGTAAATTTAAGGTAAAAGCCTCTCGTACGCAATCGAGAATTAAAGTATTAACCTCAGACCAATACCGACTCGCGACGCCTATAATCCTCAAGTTATGCGGCCTGAGGCAAACTGTTCTAACCGCACAGCACCGCACCGCCATTGATATTTATTACCTCGCCGGTAATATGCCGCGACCAGTCGGAGGCAAGGAAAACGATCGAAAGAGCAATGTCGTCCGCCGTCGCAACTCGTTTTAGCGGGATGCCCTCGATCACGCGTTCGACAAACTCCTGATCATCGAATACGGGGTCGTTCAAACCGGTATCAACCCATCCGGGAGCCACCGCGTTGACGCGGATCGTCGGTGCGAGCTCGTTGGACAGCGCTTTCGTGAAAGAGATCTGCCCGCCCTTCGACGCGGCATAATTCGAATATCCGGCCTCGCCACGTTGTCCTGCCGTTGACGAAACGATAACGATCGAACCGCCACCGTTTTCCTTAAAATGCGGGACCGCCGCCTTGCAAACCGTCCACGTTCCCTTCAAATTTGCGTCGATCACTCGATCCCACAGGTCTTCACTCATTTTCTCGACCGCATCGCCCTCCCAAATACCAGCGTTGGCAACAACGATGTCGAGTCCGCCGAATTCAGTGATCGCCGCCGCATTCAGCCGCTCAGCGTCCACCGGTTTAGACACATCTGCCTGAACCGCGATCGCCCCGACGGCAAAGGTTTTACACGCGGCGACAACGTTCAGGGCATCCGCTTCGTGTTGAAAATAGTTAACGACCACGTTTGCTCCGGCTTCGGCAAATCTTAATGCCGAAGCTCTGCCGATGCCCCGCGAGGCACCCGTCACGATCGCGGTCTTACCGCTGAATAAAGTTGATGGTAATTTTTGTTCGACTGTTTGGCCTGTCATTTTATTTGTGGCAGAGATCGGACTTCGTCGTTATCTGCTTATATGCTAAAAAACTTGTAGATTCTTGTTCCGGAATGGTCAGGACCGAGCGAAGCACACGCGAGGTTTCGACGATATCGCTCAAGAATGCGTCGTGCCCATCTTCGGATTCGATCTGGTGATACTCTGCGTTGACGCCTTTCCATTTCAATCGATCGGTCAACTCACGAACTTCTGACGCCGGGAATAGCCAGTCACTTGAGATCCCAACCAGCGAAACCTTCGCCGTTATTCGGCCGATTTCATCGTCCGACAGATCGAAAAGGTCCATCGCCTTTGTTATCAGGTCGTAGCTGTCGATCTCGAACCGGTCCCGAAAAATTTCGCCCTGATGATCCAAGTAGCCGCCGATATCGAATCGATCCGCGAGTTTTGTATGCGGATCTTCGCCGTTCCGGTTAGGCTTGCGTCCGAATCGATCGCCGAATTGGCGTGGTGATTTGTACGAAATAATAGCGATCTTCCTGGCCATCTCAAGGTCATTATTTCTGATCGCCTGCCGCTGCAAATGATTTAGCGCCAATCCCATCGCCGACAAGGGAGTAGCCGCGATCGAAACGCAGTGCTCGGCGAGTTCCGGATAGTCAACGGCGAACTGCAACGCCAGCATTCCGCCAACACTTCCACCGACGACAGCCCGCAGTCTCGTGACGCCGAGATGATCAAGCAACATTACATTCGTTCGAACGATGTCGCGAAGAGTTACGAGCGGTAATTCGGTCCTACCATTTTTTGCCCGACGTTTTTTTAAGGTAACCGCACTTGTCGATCCGTAAGCGGAGCCGAGATAGTTCACACAAACGAATGCATCTGACGAGGTGTCCAGAGCACAACCGTCGCACATCAGCCCGTTCCACCAGTCACCGACCCGGGAACTCCCGGTCAAGGCGTGGAATACAAGTACGGCGTTCGAGCGGTCAGCGTTAAGCTTTCCGTAGATCGTCGCACGCAGTTTCACCTCCGGCAAAATTTCGCCGGATTCGAGTCGGAAAGGTTCGTTAAATGTGAGATCTTCCTCAAACATTGCGTATTACCTCAATATTTAGAAACCGTCGGATCGACCTCATTCGACCACGCCGTTATGCCGCCTTTTAGATTGACCAATCGACCCTCAAATCCGGCATCCTTCAGGTAACCGATCGCCTTTGCACTTCTCACACCGCCCTTGCACTGCACGACGGTCGTTTTACCTTTCTTTATCTCACTCATCCGGTTGACGACCTCGCCGAGCGGGATCAAATACGCGTTCGGAATCCTTGCGATCTCATATTCGTGCGGCTCGCGAACGTCGATGATCTGCAGATCTACATCCTCCGTGATCCAGTTATTCAATTCGGTCGCCGAGATCTCTTCATACGGCAATTCTTCGTCGTTAGAGGCATTTAGTCCGCAGAAGGCATCGTAATCGACCAGTTCCTTGATCGTTGCGTTTTCACCGCAAAGATCGCAGTTCGGATTTTTTCGAAGTTTGAGTTCGCGAAATTTCATCGTCCACGCGTCGAATAATAAAAGGCGATTTAGCAGAATGCCCTCAGCCCCCAGAATTACCTTCAATACTTCGTTCGCTTGGATCGTTCCGACGATTCCCGGTAAGACGCCAAGCACGCCGCCTTCGGCGCACGACGGAACGAGCCCCGGCGGCGGCGGTTCGGGGTAAAGACATCGATAACATGCACCTTTCTCAGCCCAAAAAACACTCGCCTGGCCTTCAAATCTAAATATCGAGCCGTAAACGTTCGGCTTACCGGTTAAAACCGCGGCATCGTTGACCAAGTATCGCGTTTGAAAATTGTCGGTTCCATCGACCACAACATCGAATTCCTTGAACAATTCAAGAGCATTGTCGCGGGTGAGCGCTGTCTCGAAAGCCTCGACCTTTACGTTCGGATTAAGATCTTCAAGCCGATCTTTTGCGGACGCGATCTTTGCCCGACCGACATCTTTCGTCCCGTGAATGATCTGTCGCTGAAGGTTCGATTGATCGACCACATCGAAATCGACGATCCCAAGAGTTCCAACACCCGCCGCCGCCAGATACAATCCGAGTGGCGATCCGAGTCCGCCCGTACCGATCGTGAGGACGCGGGCATTTTTGAGTTTTCGCTGACCTTCAAGCCCGACCTCGGGCAGGATCAAATGGCGAGAATAACGTTGATATTCCTCAGTTGTGAGTTCCGGCAAGTCGCCGGTCGTTCGCGCTTCGACTGCCGGGTTTCCACCCGCGATCGAAGGCACGATCATTAGCGTGTCATTGTCAGCTACCTCCGTATCGGCTCCGTCGAGATAACGTATATCTTCATCGCCGAGATATATATTGATAAAGTTTCGCAGAGAATCCTGCTCGGTATAAAGATGCTTTCGAAGCTCCGAATGCTCCTTCGTCAAAGCATCCAGAGCGTCGCCGACATTCGTTGCCTCAACCGCGACCTCGGATTTTCCACCGGTAAATTGCCTCAGGGGCGTTGGTATTAAAATATTAACTGCCATTCTATTTTCCTCTAATCCTCAGTTATTCCTGAATCAACGCGAACGATTCCAAATTGAATTTCGTCCGGTCGTTCTCCATCTCCCACGTATTCCAATTCACCGCCTTTTTGTCGCGTACCGAAACAATTATGTATGACCAGACCGGCAGGGCGTGGTCGAGGTCAAACTGTGACGGAATGGCTTCGTCGTCGGGGTGTGAATGATAATACCCGATCACATCGAGGCCTTTTTCACGTGCCTTTTTATCAGCGAGCATCAGTGCCCGCGGATCGATCAGAACTCGATCGTGTCGGGTCTCGACATCGGCGGTGTTCTCCATCGGCAGAGTTTCAACGACTGTCTTACCGCTGTTTTCCGCGAGGTGCCCCAGCAATAATCCGCCGCATTCGTGCGGATAATCAGCCTCGGCGTGTGCCTCGATCGAATCGATATGCGTTTGTTTGAGATTCAACATTTTTTCTAAACTGACGCCTGCTTGCTGTCGCTGCGAACCGACAGTGCTTGCTCGATGTCGGCCAACAGGTCGCCCGCGTTCTCGATCCCAACTGAAATTCGAACCAATCCCTCGGTTATTCCAAGCAAATTTCGCCGCTTTTCAGTCAGTTCTCTGTGCGAAGAAGATGCTGAATGCGAAACGGTCGTAAATACATCGCCAAGCGTCGTTGCCCGAATGCAGATCTTGAGCGAATTCATGAACTGCCAGGCGGCCTCTCGCGAATCGTTTTTCAGAACAATAGACAATAGAGCACCATTTAATGGCTTTCGCAGAACTCTTTCGGCCACGCCGTCGGTCGAGAACTTCGGATAATAAACTCGGCTGACGTTTTCGTTTTTCGATAGTGATTCAGCCAAGAACTCGGCATTCGAGCACTGTTTCTCGAGTCGTAGAACAAGAGTTTTCAATCCTCGCGAGATCGAATGAGCCTCCCACGCACTTAATATTCCACCCGCGAGTTTCATAACGCTTGTCAGAGCCGGTTCGTCAGACACATCTTTCGCTATAACGACGCCTCCGGTCGCATCGGCGCTTCCGCCGAGGTATTTCGTCGCGCTATGAACGACAAAATCGGCCCCGGATTCGATCGGTCTCGATAGATAAGGCGTGGCAAACGTACTGTCGACGATCAATTTCGCCCCTACCGAATGGGCGATGTCGGCAACCGCTGAAATATCGAGGACTTTCAGTAGCGGATTAGAAATTGTTTCCGCGATCAAAACCCGCGGTTTGATCTCTTCAGTCTTGCGTTTTAGTTCGGTCAGATCTGAAAAATCTACCAACTGAGTCTTGACGCCGAACGCACCGAGTACATTGTAGAGAAGATCAAACGTCGCTCCGTAAAGGTCGCGGGACGCAAGCACGATCGACCCACCGGTCAGATCGCTGGCGAGCAACGCCGCGTGCAACGCCGCCATCCCCGACGCATATGCCCTGGCGACAGCTCCGCCCTCAAGCGAACAGATAGCTTCTTGAAAGGCGTCGACCGTCGGATTCCCATAACGGGCATAAATGTAGTCTTTTACGTCACCGCTAAAGACCTTTTCGGCCTCCTCCATCGATTCATAGCTATAAGTAGAATTGGTAAAGATCGGCGTTGCATTCGGCAGACCTTTTGGTAGCGGCCTCCGATCACCGGCATGTACAAATTCTGTTTCAATCGATCGTTTAGTCATAAAATTAACCCTTCCGGACCGCTAGATCTAAGCTGTGGCAGGACTCGCCGATTCAAGCGTAAGACTCAAAGCCTGATCGATATCAGCCAAAATGTCCTTGATGTCTTCGATCCCTACCGACAGCCTCACGAGATCGGGCGTCACACCTGTCGAGGCCTGTTCCTCGACCGTAAGTTGTGAATGCGTCGTCGAGGCCGGATGAATAACGAGCGATTTCGCGTCACCGATGTTGGCAAGCAGCGTGAATAATTTCGCCGAGTTTATAAACCGCTTGCCCGCCTCAAATCCGCCCTTGATACCAAACGCAACGATCGAACTTCCACCGTTCGGCATATACTTTTTCGCAAGTTCGTTATATTCGCTCGCGTCGAGTTTTGGGTAATTGACCCATTCGACCAACTCGTGATTTTCTAAATGTTTTGCAACTGCCAACGCATTGTCCGAGTGACGCTCCATTCTCAGCGGCAGCGTTTCGGCTCCCTGCAGTAACTGCCATGACGAGAACGGCGACAAAGCCGCTCCGGTATCACGCAATCCTTGAACGCGAGCTTTCAATATAAATGCCAGCGGCCCGAATGCTTCCGTATACGAGATGCCGTGGTAACTCGGGTCCGGCTCCGTAAAATCAGCAAAACGCCCGCTGGAGGCCCAATCGAAATTCCCCGCATCGACGATCACTCCGCCGATCGTCGTGCCATGGCCGCCGATGTATTTCGTTGCCGAGTGAATGACAATATCGGCTCCCCATTTGATCGGATTGCAGAGCGCCGGCGAAGGCACGGTGTTGTCGATTATCAGCGGCAAGCCGTTGCGATGAGCGATCTCAGCCAGCCGTTCAATATCGATAACATCAAGCTTTGGATTACCAACGGTCTCTGTGTAAATAGCTTTTGTTTTTTCGTTGATCGCCGCTTCGATACCGGCGAAGTCGGCTCCGTCGACAAAATGGAAATTGATGCCTAGTTTCGGCAGCGTGTGGTGAAAAAGGTTGTACGTTCCGCCATAAAGCGATGTCGTCGAGACGATCTCGTCACTGGCTCCGGCGATCGTCAGAATCGCCAATGTCTCCGCCGCCTGTCCGCTCGCTGTCGCAAGTGCTGCTGCTCCGCCTTCGAGTGCCGCAATTCGCTTTTCGAAAACGTCGGTCGTCGGATTCATCAAACGCGTGTATATATTCCCAAACTCCTGCAACGCAAAAAGCCGTGCCGCGTGATCAGCGTCGTTAAATGCGTACGATGTGGTCTGATAGATCGGAACAGCCCGCGAATTCGTCGAACTGTCGATCTCCTGTCCCGCATGAAGTGCCAATGTATTAAAACTATAATTATTCTCAGACATAGAAATTTCTCCTAAATTTACCTTTGTTAACGATCAAGAAATAAAAAAAGCTCTCGTGCTAAAGATGCACGAGAGCTTTTTTGAAGTTCTTCGTATTTCGATCGACGGATAAAATGTTCGTCGTCAGTCTTTAGCAGTTTTTATCGTGGAGCAAGTTGCCTTAAATCGCCACGCTTTTTCAGTTTTCAAGTTTCCGCTTTCGGAACTTCTATCCAACTGCATCGAGCGTGACGCGTATAATGCGACAACAACGAGCATTCATTTGGATAATCTTCTTCACAATCACTAACCTATAACATTGGCGGAAAGAGTGTCAACCACAAAATTCGCCAGCTACATTTTTGTAAGAAATGCCTCCGCATACGCCAGGCCGCGACAACTAGCCGCATAAAACTGAACCGCCATTTATATTCACGATCTCACCCGTAATGTGCCGCGACCAATCTGATAGAAGAAAACAGATCGAAAGAGCAATATCATCGGTCGTCGCTATCCGCTGCAGCGGTATCGACTTAATAACCGTTTGTTTGTAAGCGTCATCGTCAAACGCAGGCCGCACCATCGCCGTCTCGATCCATCCGGGAGCGACGGCATTGACTCGTATTTTTGGACACAATTCGCTTGCTAGCTCCTTCGTGAAAGATATCTGTCCGCCTTTCGAAGCGGCGTAATTTGAGTAATTCGCCTCACCTCTCTGACCCGCAGTCGACGAGACCATCACGATCGCACCCGACGGCTGTTTTTTCATCGCCGGAACGCACGCCTTCGTCATTGCCCAGGCGGATTTGAGATTAGTATTGATGACCTTATTCCAAAGCTCCTCGGACATATCCTCGATCGGAGCACCATCCCAAACGCCGGCGTTACAAACGAGCAGATCGATACGCCCGAATTTTTCGATCGTCTCGTGAGCGATCTGCTGTGCCCCAACGAACTCCGACACATCAGCCCGAACTGCGAACGAGCGAACGCCTTTGCGAATACATTGCTCGACCGTTTCGAAAGCCTCGGCATCGTTGCTCAAATAATTGACAACAACATCAGCTCCGCCCTCCGCAAGCCTAAGCGCAGTGGCACGCCCGACACCACGAGAGGCACCGGTCACGATCGCCGTTTTGCCGGCGAAAAGATTGTTTGGAAGCTGAATACTCGACGATGTTTCGACCATGAACCCTCGATCAAACTTTAAATTAGGCCGCAAAAAACGGCCTCCGTGCAAAATTTTACACGAAGGCCGTTAGGATGAAAACTCCGGACCGTTAGTTGCCGTCTTGATCATCAGACACGCGGTTGCCGGTCGATGTCCTTTTTTGTGAGATAACCCAGCAGCAGTGTCGAAACCAGTGTCACCGTTGTATAAATGCCGAAATAATTGCCTGGTGCAAAAGCGATCAAAATCGCGAATAACAGCGCGAATGCGGCCGATGCAGCGAAAACGGACACCACAACCTTCAGATATCTCAGGTCCCTCAGTTTCCCGATGCCAAGCATGATCATGAACATGCTGATTATGCTAAGGCCCAGCAGTTGAACCGATAGGAATTCGTTTGACCATTTCTGGGAGTAAAGTATAAATACAAGACTCGTCATCATCATCTGAACCGCCGCCACACCCGGAATATACAAAAATATCCACTTGATCGCCGCCAGAATTCCATCGAGGACAACATCGCTTGATTCTGACGTTTCGACGGGCGAGATCGCAAAATCGCGATACTCTGTGATCGAGCCAAAGTTTGTCGCCTCAAAAAAGGCAGGCGTAAAGGTATCTGTGTCTTCGGCTTGCAGGTTTTTTTTCATATACTTGGGAGAAAAAGAAAAGCCGCTATTAGTTTAACGGATTTCAGCCACGCGCTTCAATCAATTTATTTTTATGAACGATCAAAACCTCCTCGAACACCAATCCATCGCCTGGACACCCACGCCCGACGTCATCGAACGATCACAGCTTAAAAAATTCATGAAACAGGTCGGCGTCTCGACATGGGATGAGCTTTACGCTTATTCGATGAAGGACGTCGAGAAATTTACCGAAGAGGTCATAAAGTTTCTCGACATCAAATTCGACCCGCCATACGAAACGCTTCTCGACACTTCGAATGGTATCGAATTCCCAAAATGGTGCGAAGGCGGCGGCCTAAACATCACCGAAATGTGCCTCGACAGCTGGCAGACGGACGAGATGAGAGATCAACCGGCGGTTATTTGGGAGGGCGAAGACGGAACGTCCACGACGCTTAGTTATGTCCAACTCATGGATAACGTAGTTGCGTGTGTTAGTCGTCTCAACGACCTCGGATTAAAGAAGGGCGATGCTGTCGGTATTCATTTACCAATGCTTCCTGAAACCGTTGTGGCATTGCTCGCTATCAATCAAATAGGCGGTATCGCCGTGCCAGTGTTCTCAGGCTATGGTATCGATGCGATCACAAGCCGAATGGAGGCTGTTGGGGCGAAAGCCATTTTCACCTGTTTTGGCACGACTAGACGTGGCAAAGCCATTGATATGCTTACGGTCGCCGCTAGAGCTGTTGCCGATTTGCCCTCAATGGAATCGGTGATTTTGGTAGGCGGGAAAGGAATTTCAGAACTCGGAATGGAAGGCTTTGTTAAGGAGCAAGAGCGTCTGAAACAAGCGGTTTTTGGCGGACGAAATGTTACACAATGGAGAGTCAATGGAGATCTATTCGATTTGCTTGACGACAACCCGCCTGCCAAAACCTCCGCCGAAGACCCGCTCATTATCCTCTACACCTCCGGCACGACCGGCAAGCCGAAAGGCATTGCTCATACGCACGCGAGTTTTCCGATCAAGGCGGCGCAGGATATGGCGTTTGGGACGGATGTTGGGAAAGGCACGCGAATCTCTTGGTACACGGACATCGGCTGGATGATGGGGCCGTGGCTGATCTACGGGGCGTTGATAAACGGTGCGACGATCTGCATTTATGATGGAGCCCCAGATTATCCGACGACCGACCGAATGTGGGAGTTTTGTGCGAAACACAAGGTCGAGGTGATGGGAATTTCGCCGACCTTAATAAGGTCGCTGGCCGCGAGCGAGGACACAACAAACTCCCCTCCTTACGAAGGAGGGGTGGCACCCGCTTCGGGTGACGGGGTGGTTCTCTCGCCGGGGGCTGAGGTCGCTAATGATAACGAAGAGAACCACCCCGTCGGCGAAACGCCCACACCCCTCCTTCGTAAGGAGGGGAGCCAGAAGAAAGCACCTTTCGAGCGACACGACCTTTCACACTTACGGATCTTCGCCTCGACCGGCGAGCCTTGGAATCCGGCCCCGTGGTGGTGGCTTTTTGAAAAAGTTGGCAATTCGAAACTCCCGATCATCAATTACAGCGGCGGCACGGAAATATCCGGCGGTATCCTGATGGGCAACCCTTTGCTGCCGATAAAACCTTGCTCGTTCCCCGCTCCGTGTCTCGGGATGGATGTCGATATTTTGGACGACGATGGCAATCCGGTTGAACCTGGCAAGGTCGGCGAACTTGTAATCAAACAACCTTGGATCGGCATGGCACGCGGGTTTTGGCAGGAAAAAGAACGCTATCTCGACACATACTGGCGGCGGTTCAAGGACATCTGGGTCCACGGCGATTTCGCAATGCGTGACAAAGACGGCCACTGGTTCATCCTCGGCCGCAGCGACGATACTCTCAAAGTCGCCGGCAAACGCGTCGGCCCCGCCGAGGTCGAAAGCCTCCTCGTCGCCCACCTGCTCGTCAATGAGGCTGCGGTAATTGGAGTCCCTGACGAGCTAAAAGGAACCGCAATGGTCGCTTTCTGCGTGTTGACTGGAGAGCAAGCATCATTGCTTGCTCGAGAAAACGAAGGCCGGCAAGCAAGGATGCTTGCCCTCCAATCCGAACTAAAAGCCCTAGTTGCCAAAGACATGGGCAGACCGCTCGCCCCATCAAAGATCCATTTCGTCGCCGCCCTGCCCAAAACTCGCAACGCCAAGGTTATGCGACGCGTCATCCGCTCTGCTTACCTCGGCGAAGATCCCGGCGATCTTTCGGCTCTCGAAGATCCGACTGCGGTCGAGGCTATTGCTGATTCACGGCCTCGATCTTGACTCGGACGTTGCTAAATGCGGCGTTGCCGGTCAGGTCGTCGATGACCGTCTCGTCGGTGAGGTCGTTTATCGAAACGCCTGGATAATTTGAGGCATTATCCAGTTGAACGCCTTTGCGGCCGTGGCCGTAACCGTGCGGGATCGAGACAACTCCGATCGCAATACTCTCGGTGACCTCGCATGGCAGTTCGACGCTTCCCGCTCTAGACGTGACGCGAACACTCGTTTGATCCGTCAATTCCATACTTTTCGCATCCGCCGGATTTATCATCAGCGTGCAGCGGTTTTTGCCTTTCATCAGGCGTTCGGAATTGTGCATCCACGAGTTACAATCGCGTAAATGCCGCCTTCCTATTAGAGCGAACGGAAATTCCTCGTCTACCGCGAGCTTCGCCTCTGTCTTCAATCTTTCCAGATCGTTCACTAAAAATTTAGGTGCAATATCGATCCGTTTGTCGGCAGACATCAACCGCTCCGGCAAACACGGACGCAGTTCGCCGAGATCAACGCCGTGCGGCTCCGCGAGGAGTTTCTCGACAGAAAGCTGCCGCCCACCGAACATCAACGCCATATTCAATTTCGTCTCGGGCGGTTCGTCGATCAGCGGCTCAGTCTTGCCATCGAGTCGATATACAAGTTCCTGAAATATCTCCCAATCGTGCCTCGCGTCCTCGCTCATTTCGAAAAGCGGCGGCGAGTATTTTGCGGTATTTCGAACAGCAAAGGTATTGAAAATGATGTCGTAATGCGAACTTTCGAGAAATGTCGCCGGCGGCAAGATGATGTCGGCATGCCGCGTGGTTTCGTTGATGTATATATCGATCGAGACCATGAAATCGAGCTTTTCTAATGCTCTATCGAGCTGCGAGCCGTTCGGAGTCGATAGAACCGGATTTCCGCAACTCGTGACGAATGCCTTGATCTGCCCGTCGCCTTCGGTCAACATTTCCTCTGCCAAGGCAGCAACAGGAAGTTCGCCCATGAATTCAGGTAGCTTTCTGACGCGGCTTCGCCAGCGATCGTAGATCTCGCCGCCCTTTGAGGTTTGCAGCAGATCGACCGCGGGTGCGGTGAACATCGCCCCACCCTGTCGATCGAAATTTCCCGTCAAAATATTGATCGCATTTATCAACCACTGACACAAACTGCCAAATTTCTGCGTCGAAAGCCCGATCCGGCCATAACAAACGGCACTTTTTGCACTAGCGAATTCGATCGCCATACGCCGTATATCTCCCGCAGAAATTCCGGTCAACGGCTCTGCGATCTCCGGCGTGAATTCCCGCGACGCTGCACGTAATTCGTCAATGCCGTCTGTAAAATCCGCAAGGCGACCCAAATCGACCAGGCCTTCGGCAAATATTGTGTTGATCATCGCCAACAGCAGATACGCATCGCTCGACGGTTTGATGAAAAAATGCTCGTCAGCTACACGGGTCGTTTCGGTTCGTCGCGGATCGATAATAACGATCTTACCGCCGCGTTTTTTGATCGCTTCGAGCCGATTGATTATGTCCGGCGATGTCATCAGACTGCCGTTCGATGCGAGCGGATTTGCACCCAAGATCAGGAAGTGTTCGGTATGATCGATGTCCGGGATCGGGATCAAAAATTGGTGGCCAAACATCGTCCAGCTCGCAAAGTGATGCGGCAATTGATCGACCGATGTCGCCGAATAGTTATTCTTTGTTTTCAAGGATTTCAACAGCTCGCGGCCGTTGAGCATCGTACCAAGATTATGCACGGACGGATTGCCCTGATAAACAGCGACCGCATCCCGACCGAACCGGCTCTGCACCTCCAAAAGCCTCGTCGCGACCTCGTCAAACGCCTCATTCCAGCCGATCTCTTCCCATCCGTCCGCCGTTCGCCTAACCGGCATTCGCAGGCGATTTCGATCCTCGTAAATGTCCCACAAGGCAACACCCTTCGGGCAAATATGCCCACGCGAAAACGGGTCTTGCTTATCGCCAACGATCGAAATTATCTTCCCGTCTTCATGCGTGATCTCAACCCCGCAGATAGCTTCACAAAGGTTGCAGTTACGATAGTGTTTTTCAGGCATCAAAATTTGCCCCCAGAG
>JAYSZT010000197.1:0-8916 GCA_043737915.1 Acidobacteriota bacterium | reverse complement strand
AAAGAACGCGACATCGGTTTTCCCGTCACCAGTGTAATCCGCCGGAACGATCTTGTCCGTCGTCGACCCGAACTGAAACGCCCGATTCCCACCATCGCTACTTCGCGAATACCACCATTCGCCAGGGCCCGGACGAAAGATCGCGACGTCTGTTTTCAGATCACCATCGAGATCAAAGGGTGTCTTTCGCGATGCGGACGGAAGTGCCCAAAATCCGCTTTGAAAATTGAAAGCCCCGCCCGTTGACGTTTGACCAGCGAACCCTTGGCCGACCGTGCTAACGAGCGAAAAATTACCGTTGCTCGTCAGACCGCCGCCGAATCCCGCAACTTGTTGCTCTGAGTACGGCGGAACGATGCCGCCGACCCATTCCGGCGCGGCTCCAGGCGTTATCGGTATCGTGCAGAGGACGCCGCCGCCGTTTGCGGAGATCTTGTAAATGCCGGCAACACCGTTGAGCTTTGCAGCGTTGAGAATTGTCGAGTTATCGAGCGTCCAAACAAGCGAATAACTAAATCCTTCGCCAAAAGGCTGTGTGAAAGATGTGAGCTGTGTTCGACTCGAGCCGTCAGGGTTGATCTTGAACAAATTAGTAAAGAAATATGGCTCGCCACGATTGGTTGGAAAGGCCGCGAAAGCTATCTTTTGACCGTCGTTCGACCACGAAGGATTCAGATCGCGGCCGATGGTGTTGGGAATTTTCTGCCGATTCCCGAAATCATCGTAATTCAATGTGTAAAGTCCACCATCGGTATTATCCAGGAAGTTCTGAACGAGCAATAAATTATCCGTTCCGCGAACCGAAGGGTGCCCACCTCCACGAATCGGATCCCAGTTTGGGATGTTCGTGCATATACGGTTTGTGCCGTCGAGATTCATCCGGCAAAGACCTGCTCCATCGGATTCAACTATCTGATTTGCTCCGCGATTGGTCTGCGGCGAAAAAAAGTGTCCCGATGAAGATTGAAAATTGATGGCAATTTGAGTTTCCCGGTCGGTCGCGAGTTCCCGCATCCACCAGATCGGCGAGATCTGAAACGGCGAGCAAAGTGAACTTGGATTAAAGCGTTTGAATAGCAAATAGCGTCCGTCCGGTGAGATCCGCGGATGCAAACCGTTTGTGACAAACCGGTCGTTGAGCCCGTCCTGCCCAACAGCCCAGATCGACGCCGTAGCGCAGTTCCCGCCTTCGACAGTTACGGCTCGGCTGTAAACTATTTCGCCTGGTTTTAAGACTGCGGCGGTCGTCTCGCGAGCGACGCCAGCGAACACACCGATCAGAAATATTACCGAAAATGTTGTCGCTTTGATTCGCCGAATGTTCATCGTTTTATCCCTTTTGCTGATTGCCATTTTCCTAAAATATGTAGACAAAAAATTCGCTTGAGCCGCCGTTGGTCGTGGTATCGTCAATTTCGACCGTCGTTTGGTTTGGGAAGCTTCGAAACGAAACAGTGTCGTTGACGCCGGTCAACGATACGAAGCGGCTACTTACCGGAAAGCCGAAATTGACTTGGACAGAATCGCCAATGCCGACCGTTCCAATTGTGATACCGCAACTTGGCGCACTAGGAAGCGCGATGCCACTGAAACATCTGACGACGGTTGCCGTGGCCGTTGTCGGATTCGGGAACCCGGTGCGTGTTACACGTATAACTGCCATCGCTTTGACGGCGCCGCCCGAAGTGCTCAACTGCCGGACGTCGCCATCAAGGTAGAATCCGCCGGTCGTCTTTAGATCTCCGTCGTTCACCACATTCATCCGTGCGTACCCGGAAGCCGAAACGTTGCCCAGCGATAATGCATTGTTTGCCGTTCCCGCATTCACGGCATTTACGGCATTGCTAGCGTTAGTAGCATTATCGGCATTCGTTGCATTTGCCGCCCGAACTGCATACGGCACGGCCGTTAATTGCTGGCGCGGCCCTAAGATCGTGAAGGCGTTCGGAGAACCATTTGGCTTGACGCCGATCTCGATGAATACGGCATTCGGGTTGTTAAATGCCGTCGCACCAAAATCGAGCGTTACGCTAAAAACGCCGTTTATGAGCGTTGTATTTGGCCTTGGGATCGTGCCGATGGGCGTTCCCCCGACGATCGCACTATAAAGGCCGAACTGCAGATCGTAACTGCCGTTCGCCGGAACTGAGCCGTCGTTTAGTCGGCCTTGAAAACTGAACGCGGTGCCTTGTGCCTGGACCGCACCCATGAGAAGAAAGATCAATGCTAAGGTTTTAATGTATCTCATCTTTTTGTGTCTCTCGAATTATTAATTTCGCAATTTGTTATCAACACCTACTCTTTATCGCGTAGGTAAATGCCCTATAGTCGCCGCCTCAAAAGTCTTTAATTCCGGATTCAGGTTGATCAACAAAAGCTCCCGGAAGATTGCTGATACGTGTAAGTCGGCCTGGCACTATCTCGGTCACGACGAGATCGCCGGTTGCGGGATTCCGTGCCATGCTCGTTGGCGTCGCCAAAGTGTTTGAGATGAGCGTGGGCGGGCCGTTCGGCGTGTCAAATCGCTGAAGCCTCCCGGGAGCGCCCATTAGCATACTCGTGCTGTATTCCAACGTATAGAAAGAACTGCAAAAACCCGACGCCTCGAATGGCAGGACGTCGATCGCTGAAGTCAGCCCTCCGATCACCTGAGATTCGACGCCGCTATCGAGATCGTATTGGCGTACATTCGCGGTACCTGCCGGAAACGGGAACCCGACGAGAAACGTCACCAACAACTTATTTCCAAAAAGCCGCAGGCTGTCGGGTACCGGTTCGACGAACGGTGCACCTACGGGCGTTGGATTTGGTCGGAATGGATAAGTGATCAAATTCCCGACCGTGCCTGTCCCCAAGTCGATCGTCCAAATATTATTTTGGGCGGCGTCCACGACGTAGAGCCCGTTTGCATGAGCGGCTATACCGAATGGGTTCGACGGTCGAACATTATTCGGAGCGTCTGGTCTCGGGGATGGTGTAAAGTTTGGAAAATCAGCAACTAACCTCATACGCGCTTTCGGACTCCCTAAACTTCCTAGGAGTATCGTTTCGCCGTTCGCCAACCTTGTGTGATCGTTGAGTGACAACTCGTAACTTGCCCGGCCAGGCCGAAATCCTAAAGGTAAGAATTGAAATTCAAGAACAGAGCTGAAGATCGGGGAATTCGGGTTTGGATTTGGAATTTCGCTCCCCTGTGCAGGCCCGTTCAACGTTGCATTGCCATTGCCGATCGCGACATAAAGCTTTTCGCCCTGAATTACCATTGCGGACGGCCCGGAATTATCGAGATTTGGCGGGGTTGGACCCGACGGAAGTCCATCGATCAGGGTGAAACGCCCGCCCTCGTTCGTTACGATCGAGATTCGTCCACTATTCGGGACCTGAACATCGCCGTTTTCGGCTACAAGGAAGTAGCCATTCTTTTGCACGTAGATGATCTTCACAGGTCTTTTCAAACCCGTCGCAAACACCATGCTCGTCTGCGCTTCAACTCTAATAATTGAAAATACCGATAAAAGTAATGCGGTGGTCGTTAACAATAAAATTCCCTTGCGTGACATAAAAAATCCTCCGTTGTGAATTCGCCAAAATGTTGCCTTCAATTAATAACGCGTCGTTCGGGCGGAGATAGTACAGATTTATTTTTCGCGGGCAGAGATTTGTTGACCTGGTTCTCTCATGCATATATCCTCTTTGTAGCCAATAAAACCACGATAATGGAACAAACCCAGCAGATAACTCACATGCTGCGCGACTGGAGCGGCGGAAACAGGGAGGCATTAGAAGGGCTCTTGCCGCTAGTGTATGAAGAACTCCATCGTCAAGCAGCGAGTTTCCTGCGCCGCGAACGGTCCGATCACACGCTGCAGGCGACGGCTTTGATAAACGAGACATATCTCAAATTGATCGATCAACGCGATGTAAATTGGCAAAACCGGACACATTTTTTTGCCATCGCGGCGAGCCTAATGAGGAGAATTCTAGTTGACCACGCCCGATCAAAAAATCGCGAAAAACGCGGCGGTGACGCAATTGAACTAACTTTGAATGAGGAGGTGTTAGGCTCAGCCAGCGAAGAGCGAAGCGTCGATCTGATGGCCCTCGACGAGGCGTTGACACGCCTCGACAAACTGGATGAGCAGCAAGCAAAGATCGTCGAGTTACGCTATTTTAGCGGTCTAACGCTAGACGAAACAGCGGAAGCACTACAAATTTCCCGAACCACGGTCGCCACCGACTGGGCGATGGCAAAGGCTTGGCTACATCGTGAATTAACGCGGTAAATGGACGAAAGCTGGAATAAAGCAAAGCAGATCTTCGCGGAGGCTCTTAAGCTCCCGCCGGCCGAACGCGTACATTTTCTCGACGACGCTTGCGACAATGATGCGGAAATCCGCCGCGAGGTCGAATCGCTGCTCAACTCACTCGACGATGCCGGGAGCTTTATGGAACAGCCGGCGGGCCTCGAGAATGCAAGTCTCACCGCTCAAAACAAAGTTCTCGAAAAAGGTAAACGATTCGGGCATTATGAGATCGTCCGACCTATTGGGGCCGGCGGCATGGGCGAAGTTTATCTGGCGAACGACACGCGGCTAGAGCGCCCGGTCGCCATCAAGATCCTCAACCACAAATTCAGCAGGGAGAAAGCAAATCTCGATAGGTTCGTCAAAGAAGCCAAAGCCGCCTCGAGCCTAAATCATCCTAATATTCTCGTCATCCACGAGATCGGACTGAGCGACGAAGCAAACTATATCGTCAGCGAATATATCGAGGGGAAAACTTTGCGCGATGTCATCGGCGGGAAAACCCTTACCCTTCCGGAATCGCTCGACATTGCAGTGCAGATCGCCAACGCCATCTCGGCCGCGCACACCGCGAATATCGTTCACCGCGACATCAAGCCTGAAAACATTATCGTTCGTCCGGACGGATTTGTGAAGATCTTGGACTTTGGCCTCGCGAAACTCATAAACCAACAACCTGCCGGGCTGGACGCATCGACTGTAAAACACAACCAGACCGCCAAGGGCATGATCCTGGGAACGGTCAACTATATGTCGCCAGAACAGGCGAAGGGCGAAAAGATCGACGCGCGTACCGACATTTTTAGTTTTGGGGCGCTCATTTACGAGATGATCGCCGGAAGAACGCCGTTTGCGGGCGATTCGATGTCCGAAACATTCGCCAACCTAATAAACGCCGAGCCGCCCCCGTTATCCAGATTTGCCGGCGATATTCCCGCCGAGCTCGAAAGGATAGTGTCCAAAACTCTCCGCAAGAAAAAAGACGAGCGCTATCAGACAATGAAAGATGTGCTCGGAGATCTCAAGGATCTGCGGGAAAACCTAGCGTTCGGCGAACGCCTAGAGAGGGCGCACTCTCCCGAACCCAAAAACTCAACGGCGGGTTTACCGGCGATAACGGATGAGCTCGGCCAGATCTCGAATCCCACGCAAAAGACTTTCACAGGTCCTTTTAAGCGGAATATGACCTTCGGCGCCATTGTAATTGCCTTGCTGTTCGTAGGCTCGATCGGCCTTGCATACTATTTCTGGCCGGCCCAAAAGTCCGCTGCAACCACCAGTGCCAAAAGATCGCTCGCGGTCTTACCGTTCGTCAACGCAAGTACCGATCCGAATACAGAGTATCTTTCGGACGGCGTTACGGAGAGCATCATCAACAGCTTGTCGCAGCTTTCAAACCTGAAAGTGATGTCACGGAATTCGGCCTTTCGTTTCAAAAGCAATCAAACCGATACCAAAACGATCGGCGCGCAACTCGGTGTCGAAACGCTCGTGACCGGCGATATAAAACAACTCGGCGATAAAATCATCATAAACGTCCGCCTGATCAACGCCAGTGATGATTCGCAGATCTGGGGCAGCCAGTATGTTAAAAATTCAGGCGACGTTCTGGCCGCTCAGAATGAGATCGCGCGGGCTGTCGCACAAAACCTTCGCCTAAGATTGTCCGCCACAGAAGAGCAGAAGATCGCAAAACGTCCGACCGAAAACACAGAGGCGTATCAGCTTTATTTAAGAGGACGATTCCATGTATTCAAAGTAACGCCTACAGAAATTCAGAAAGGGATCTCATATTTCCAGCAGGCGATCGAGCTTGATCCTAATTACGCACTCGCCTATGCCGGACTCGCTGATGCGTATCGTTCGCTAGCTATCGGCAGCGAAATGTCTCCGACCGAATTTTTCCCTAAATCGAAAGCGGCGGCGCTCAGAGCACTGGAACTTGACGATTCTCTCGCTGATGGATACGCGACCCTCGGAATGACACTAATGTGGGGCGAATGGAATTGGAGCGGGGCCGAAGACAATTTCAAGCGTGCTATTGAACTCGATCCGAATGGTACGAACGGGCATCTGCTTTACGCTCACCTACTTTCCAATTTAGGGCGACACGCCGAGGCTCTGGCGGAGGTCAAGCTCGCACGTGAGATCGAACCACTATTCGCGTTTGCAGGCGCACTGGAAGGACAGTTGCTGAATCATGCGGGGCGACAGGATGAAGCTCTCGACAGACTCCAGAAAACGCTTGAGCTTGCACCGACCTTTTGGATGCCGCATATATTTGCCTCGAGCGTTTACACCGAAAAGGGAATGTACTCGGAAGCCGTCGCCGAGGCCCGCAAAGCCAAAGAACTCTCGCCGACTCAAACAGTATCTGAGGGATTCGGAGGCTACGCTCTGGCGAAATTAGGGAAAAGCGACGAGGCTCGAGTTATGCTCGACGAATTGCTAAAATTATCGAAGACGCGCTTCGTTCCCGCTAACCATATTGCGCTGATCTACAACGGCCTCGGCGAAACCGATAAGACCTTTGAATGGCTCGAAAAAGCCTACAATCAGCGTGATCCAAAAATGTCGTTTCTAAAGGTTGAGCCGAAATGGAACAATCTACGCTCCGACCCACGCTTTATTGTAATGATCGAACGACTGAAATTCCCGTAATTTATCACGCCGATACTAAAACGGCCGATACTTGGCCGCGTTGCCCTTCTCTCTATCCACTCTTAGTAGGGTTCCTAATCTTTAAGCGGATCAACCACGACTAGCAAACGTTTCTCCTATCCATAAACCAAGGCTCTACGAGCGCGTCGATTATTTGGCAGTATTGTGGTGGGAATGACGTGTAAACAGACGCTAGACAACCGTAACATACCTAGAATAATGGTGATCCCGGGTGGATTCGAACCACCGACCTTTCACTTAGGAGGCGAACGCTCTATCCAACTGAGCTACGGGACCAAACTTTTGTCAGACCTGCCTGCGGTAGCGGTCTTGAACGTCGAAAGTTCAGGGCGAACTTTCGCAACGTCTCAGCAGTTTCTCACCAGCAACTGCCTACTTATCATAGTGGATCAACGACTTGACCTCGTAACCGTCAAACTTCTTACGGCCCTCGAGAAAATCGAGTTCGATTACGAAGAGCAATCCGGCGACGACACCGCCTGCTTTTTCGACCAGATCGACGACCGCTTTTGCCGTTCCACCGGTTGCCAGCAGGTCATCAACGATCAAGATGCGATGGCCTTTTCCGACCGCGTCTTTGTGCATCTCGAGCGTGTCCGTTCCGTATTCGAGTTCGTATGAAACAGAGACGGTCTTTGACGGCAACTTTTTAGGTTTGCGAACCGGGATGAAGCCGGTACCGAGTTGATATGCGAGTGGCGTTCCAAAAATAAATCCTCGCGATTCGACGCCGATGATCGTATCAATCTGCATTCCGCGGCAAAGCTCGGTCAAGGCGTCGATCGTGCCTTCTAAGCCCTCGGGATCTAGCAGAAGCGTCGTTATGTCGTAAAAATTAATGCCTTTTTTCGGAAAGTCAGGCACCTCGCGAATAAGTTTTTTCAAATCTTCCATTTTCTATCGTTCGATCCTAAATGCTGAATATAAACCGCTTGGCTCGATGACCAATTCTTCTATCTCACCTACTCGCGAATTCGTCGGCCCGGCGGCGAGATCCATCTTAAAATCGTTGACCGCCGATTCCCGTCCCTCGATCAGAGCCTCAACGCGTCCGTCCTTTAGATTTTTTACGTAGCCGCGTATCTGGTGCCGAGCCGCTGCCCGCTGGGCAAAAAAACGAAAGCCAACTCCTTGCACCTCACCGCTGATTATAAACTTTCGGGCAATCATATCGTTCGAACTTTCGGCCTTACGCGGCGGAGATCACTAACCGAGAGCGTCCAAACATTCCATCAACGGCCGCTGTCGGCACGTGTGAACAGGCATTCCGCGAAGCGTATATTTGCTCGCCGCTGTCTGCCGCAGCTCCTCGGCTAATGCGAGAAAATCGCGTGGCTCGTCGGTTTCGAACGAGACGATGTATTCCTGATCGCTAAACCCAAACGCGTGGGTCAGATGGATTCGAATGTTCGGAAATCGCTTGCCGACCATAAAATTCTCTTCGATCAGGGCGTCCCGCTCGTCGGCCGGCATCTCGAGCCAATCTTTGTGTTTCGCACACGGGTAAACAAAATGATACTTGGTCGCACCCGCGTGAACTCGTTTTCTGTCCTCGATCTCGCTATCAACGAACATCATCCGCTTCGTCGTCGAGAGGTAATTATCGGTCGTCTCCAGATAGCTGCCAAGATTAGTCCGGTAAAGCTTCGCCGTCATATCCTGGATCAGATCGAGCGACGTCCCGATACGCCAGAACATCAGATCAGCCTTGGAATCAAACCCGACCAGCGAGTAGCTGAACAGCATAAATTCGTCGCGAAATCGGTCAAATACACTCTGAAATTCACTCTTGAATATTCGTTTCGTATCGATGTTCAGCTTGCGCCATTCCGGGTTGACGCGAAAAAACATAAAATTCACAAACTGTTTATCGACCTCCGGAACAGCAGTGATCTCACGCGGTTCCGGCACTAACCTTAGTCCGCTCTCA
>JAYSZT010000196.1:0-1522 GCA_043737915.1 Acidobacteriota bacterium | reverse complement strand
TCTCAAATCCGATTATCATCAGGGCGACGATCACACCAAAACCCAGCGAGATCAACTGCTTGATCCGGATATTATCACCGACGAACTCCGCCAAATGGCTGCTCCTCGCGAACGGATTTAAAAAATACCCGCACATTGCGAGCAACAAAATAAACCCAAGTCTAATGATAAATACGTCCGGTTTCATCTCTTAAAATCTTACCACGATTGCTATTTGTTTAGAAAAACGCTGTCCCGATAGTCGTTAGTAAACGGCGAATCGCCTGCTAATTTCAAAGTGCCCGGGCGCGCCATTCAAAATCTTGTCCGCCTTTCGCATCTGATATTCCTGTGATGTATCCTTTTCTCAAACAATGGCAAAACAACCTGCAACAATTTTTGTCTGCCAAAACTGCGGCGGACAATCGCGGAAGTGGCTCGGGCAGTGCCCCGATTGCAACGAGTGGAACACGCTTGTCGAAGAAAGATTCCGCGCCGCACCGAAGGCCCCCGCGTTGACCGGTTTTGGTTCGGCACTTCGTGAATCATCGCCGATCGCCTACGGAGAGATCGAATCTCAGGACGACTCGCGGACTTCGTCAGGCATCGACGAACTCGACCGTGTGCTCGGCGGCGGGATCGTTGCTGGCTCATTGGTCTTGATCGGCGGAGCACCCGGAATCGGCAAATCAACGATCGTCATTCAAATGGCCGACAAACTCGGCCGCGACGGAGCAAAGGTGCTGTACGTCTCCGGCGAAGAATCCGAACGGCAAATAAAGATGCGTGGCGAGCGGCTCGGCCTCGAGGCGGAGAATCTTTTTCTCTTACCCGAAACGAATCTGCAAACGATCATGTCCGAAACGGACAAACTGCGACCTGATTTCGTCATCGTCGATTCGATCCAAACGGTTTTTAGCGAACGCATCGAGTCCGCCCCTGGAAGTGTCTCGCAGGTTCGGGACGTCGCGGCTCAGTTTATGATGTTCGCGAAACAGACGGGAACGCCCGTTTTCCTGACCGGCCACGTTACTAAAGAAGGTTCGATCGCCGGGCCGAAAACGCTCGAACACATCGTCGACACAGTTCTCTATTTCGAGGGCGACCTCCATCACAATCACCGTATTATTCGTGCGACCAAAAACCGATTCGGTGCGGCGAACGAGATCGGCGTTTTTGAGATGACCAACTCCGGCCTGATCCCGGTCGGCAATCCATCCGAACTTTTTTTACAAGAGCGACCTGAGAACGCCACCGGCTCTGTCGTTACCGTCTGTTTGGAAGGCACACGGCCGATGCTAGTCGAGGTCCAGGCGCTCGTCAGCGGCACCAAATTCGGCACCGCGAGGCGAATGACCCAGGGATTCGACCACAATCGGACCTCGCTGCTCATCGCCGTACTCGAAAAACAGGTCGGCTTTCAACTTGCGGGCGACGACGTTTTCGTCAACATCGCCGGCGGCATGGAAATTGACGAACCGGCCGCCGATCTCGGCATCATCGCCGCCATCGCCTCCAGCTTTCGCAACATCCAGGTCCCGCC
>JAYSZT010000195.1:0-1523 GCA_043737915.1 Acidobacteriota bacterium | reverse complement strand
CCGTTGCTTATTTTAACCGCTGTAAGCTCGGCGATCGGAGCGGCTCTGGTTGGTTTTATTACTGATCAAAGCATCAGGTTGATCGTCTCGGGAGCGATGATACTCGTTGCCGCCTTTATACTCCTGAAACGCCAGTCGGGCGTCGAGCAGACCGGAGAGATATCGAGGCGGGCACTGGGCCTGACATTTATTTTGACCTTCTTGCTAGGTATCTATGGCGGACTTTACAGCGGTGGGTATGTGACGGTTTTGACGGCGACGCTGGTCGCGTTTTTTGGGATGAGATTTTCCGAGGCCGTGGCATCGACCAAGCTAATAAATGTTGTCTCCTCAACCATTGCCACCGCCGTATTCATGTGGCAAGGTTTAGTAGATTATAAGCTTGGGGTCGTGCTCGGGATCACGATGTTTATCGGTGGTTACATCGGAGCACACTACGCGACAAAGTTGAACGATGTCTGGCTCAAGCGAATTTTTCTGACGACCGTTTTTGTATTAGTCTTGAAAACTATCTACGATTTTATCTAGGAATTATTGCCGCGAACAAAATAGAAGACTGTCCTGTTTTTACCACGGCCAAATAAAATGCTTAATCACACACCCTCAACTGTTGCACACATTCGAAACGAGCTTTCCAAGACGATCGTCGGGCAAGACGACGCCATCGAGCAGATCCTGGTCGCGATCTTGGCTGAAGGTCATGCTCTGATCGAAGGCGTGCCGGGAACGGCAAAAACCTTGACCATCAAAACGATCGCAAAGATCATCGGAGCCGGCTTCTCGCGTATTCAGTTCACACCCGATCTGATGCCGTCCGACATTACCGGAACTAACGTTTTTAATATGCAGACGTCGGAATTCAGCCTTCGTCAGGGACCGATATTTACTGATATTCTGCTGGCTGACGAGATCAACCGAACGCCGCCGAAAACTCAGGCCGCACTGCTCGAAGCGATGGAGGAACGTCAGACCACCATCGACGGCGAACGCTATCCGCTATCGCCGATATTCACCGTTCTCGCGACCGAAAATCCGATCGAGTACGAAGGCACTTATCCGCTGCCGGAGGCACAGCTCGACCGTTTTCTCTTAAAAATTCTGATCGATTATCCGCAAGAAACCGAGGAACAAGAGATCGTCGCACGTTGGGACGCAGGGTTTAATTCGCGCCTCATCGACCAGATCCGGCTGACGCCGCTTCCGGATGCGACGTCGATCCAGCATTGCAGGATGGAGATCCGTTCGATGAAAATGGAGCCGGGAGTGCAGAAATATATCGTTGATATTGTGCGAAAGACCCGCAGCCATCCGTCGATCCTTTACGGAGCTAGCCCGCGGGCCTCGGTCGCACTTTTGCTTTGTTCAAAGGCACTTGCCGCGATCCGCGGACGCGATTTCCCGACGCCTGACGATATACGTGATGTTGCATTGCCCGTGCTTCGGCACAGGCTTGCTTTGCGGGCTGAGGCTGAACTCGACGGAGCGACCACCGATGCGGTCATCGCCGACATTATCAAAACGGT
>JAYSZT010000194.1:0-3906 GCA_043737915.1 Acidobacteriota bacterium | reverse complement strand
GCCCAGCCTTCGCGATGGTAAACGAGCAAGATCGCGAACAGCGGTACAAGGCCGATCCGCATGAAAGTGAGCAGATTTGGAATGGTGAGAATCTTTGTGGAAGGGGTCCGCTCGCTCATTCGCCGCTCCGCAGTTCGAGCATTGAGATCTCGGGTGGACAACGAAAACGCATCGGCACGACAACGGTACCGATACCACGCGTGACATACAGCTGCGACGTTTTGCGTTCGTAAAGCCCGGCGGTAAATTTACGACGGGGCAAGAGGCGTTTCTCGTCATTACGGATCTTGATCTGGCCGCCGTGCGTGTGCCCGCTGAGCGTGAGATCGATGCCGAGACGTGCAGCTTCTCGAAAAATTATTGGATTGTGCGCGAGAAGCAATTTCATCTCGTCCGGAAATGAGCCTTTGAGAGCGGCGGGAACGTCAGTTTTGCCGACCATATAATCGTCGACGCCCGCTAGCCAAAACGAAGCTCCGTTGGCCTCGAGTCGGATGCCCTCATTGACGAGCATTTTGATGCCCTCGCCGCGGAATAGGTGCGTCACAAGATCCGCGTCGGTCCAGTGATCATGATTACCGAGACACGCGTAGGTGCCGTATCTGGACTTTAACCTCGCGAGTGCGGCGGCGACCGGGGCGATGTATTCGCGTTCGTGCGATACATAGTCGCCGGTCAGGATAAACATATCGGGTCGAAGTCGATTGGCAACCTTGACGACGCGTTCGATGTGTTCAAGGCCGGTGAACGGACTGTGGTGAATGTCCGAGAGGTGTATGATCTTAAATTCGTCGAGCCTTTTCGGCAGACGTTTGAGCGTGATCGTTACACGCTCGAGCGACAGGCTGTTCGCCTCGTCCATCGCCACCTTTGCATTCTTAGACCATTTACCCGCCATCACCCTCAGCGGAGTGTCATTGCCGACGTAGGCGTTTATGCGGTCAGTGATCTTGACACGTTTTGGTGCGGTGGTTCTCATTAAGTTTTGAAATTATAGCACATCGCCGACATGTCATAACCGCGTGCGTCAGCGGACGGAGTTGATGTCAGAACCGCCTGCGTAAGCGGGCGGTATGTCCTAAACGTGATGAGATAGGCGATCGGCTGATCGGTGTCGTTCCATTGAGCCATAGTTTTTATTTCCGGTACGTATTTGCCGCCCGCTTACGCAGGCGGTTCTGACAGGATCTTCAAAAACTTACGCTTTCCAACCTGAATCACAACTCCGTCGTTTCCGATCTCGATCTCGGCGTTTGCGGATGAGGCTTTTTCGCCGGCGACCTTGACGCCGCCTTGTTCGATGAGGCGGCGGGCTTCGCCTTTCGAGGCGGCGAGGCCGGTCTCGGCTAGAAGTTGAGCGAGCGGATAGTTTCCGGCGGGAATTTGCTTTTCTTCGATCTCGACCGGCACTTCTTTTTGGACGAAGCGTTTGATGAAATCTTCCTCGGCTGCCGTCGCTTGGTCTGCCGAGTGAAAATCTTTGATGATGAGTTTGGCGAGGTTCACCTTGGTGTCGCGTGGATTGCGGCCATCTGAAATTTCAGATCTGAGAGTTGAAATTTCCGTCGGGCTGAGATCCGTGAGCAACTCGTAGTATTTCCACATCAGGTCGTCGGAGATCGACATTATTTTGCCGAACATCTCGCCCGCAGGTTCGTCGATGCCAATGTAATTGCCGAGGCTTTTCGACATTTTTTGGACGCCGTCGAGTCCTTCGAGCAGCGGCGTGGTGATGATCACCTGCGGTTCCTGATCGAATTCGCGTTGCAGATTTCGGCCCATCAGCAGGTTAAACTTCTGATCCGTGCCGCCGAGTTCGACGTCGGCATTGAGGGCGACCGAATCGTAACCCTGCACCAGCGGATAGAGCAGCTCGTGAAGCGAGATCGGCTTCTCCTCGGCCATTCGCTTGGTAAAATCGTCGCGTTCGAGGATCTGTTTGACCGTCGTTTTTGCACAGAGTTTGACGAAATCCGCAGCCGCAAATTTATCAAGCCACTCGCCGTTGAAACGCAACTCGGTCTTTTCCGGGTCGAGGAGCTTGAACATTTGGCGTTTGTAGGTTTCTGCGTTCGCGTTTATCTCTTCACGCGAAAGCGGCGGCCGCGTCACATTCTTGCCCGACGGGTCGCCGATCAGCCCGGTAAAATCACCGATCAAAAAGATGACCGTGTGCCCGAGATCCTGAAACGCCTTCAGCTTGCGAATAACGACCGTGTGGCCGAGATGAATATCCGGAGCAGTCGGGTCAAGCCCAAGTTTCACCCGCAAAGGCTTACCGGTTTTCTCTGAGCGCTCGAGCTTTTTACGCAGATCTTCCTCACGGATCAGATCGACTGTGCCTTTCTTTAGAAATTCTAATTGTTCTTCGATGGTCATTTAATGACAAGTGTATGGAAAAAACGCCTCTTTTTCTATATTGAAACGCAAAATGCGTATCATCGTGGGTATTATGGGGCACAATAACATGCAAGTTTACGAAAACATGCAAGTTTACGAAGCTCTGAGCGTTATGGTAGGTAAGTTGTTGATAATAACGCGGCGTCGCACGAAGGTAATATTTGAGCCAATCGGCGTTTGAACCAATCGGCCGTCATCAAGTGTAAATTAATAATATGTTTATAAAATCCCTCGCTTTTAGTCTTCTTTTTATTACAGCTTGCTCTCTCGGTGTGGTCGGACAGAACGAGAGGATTTTTGACGAAGATATTGGGCCGGGGCAATACAAACGGATCGGTGGACTTTCGCTGAGCGGGGTTGAAACTATTCAGCTTGAGCCGGGCAAGATGCATCAATTTAATGTTTTGTCGCGTCACCCGATGCAGAATGGCGTCTATTACAAAGTCATTGCCCCGACCGTTTGGTCAGTCACGCCGGAGAAGGGTGCGAAGATCGATCAGGCCGGCCTGCTGACCATCGACGCTAATGCCGTCAACGGTGCGATATTTACGGTCACCGCAGCGGTCACGATCAAGGAAGAGTGGCAAAAGGAAGGATATACCGCAACCGAAACGCAAAAAGTGTTGGTTTTCGAACCGAAGGTGAACCCGCTTGTCGGAATTTGGAGGCAAGCTCGGGCGACGCCGTGCAATGGCCAGGCAGAAGAAGATAGAGGAATCCGCGAACTTGAATTTCGTGCCGACGGCGGATATTCGGTTACTCTCGATCCATTCGAGGTTTATAAAGATTATTGGGGAAAATTCGCTTTCGATCTAAAGGCGGGGACGATCAAATTTACAGCGGACGGCGGCAATAGGGTTCCGACAGAACTCGATCTCGAAGGCGGATTTCGGCTCGCGGACAAAGTTTTGACGCTAGACGGTATTTCGCTATGGACAAAAGACGGCTCACGCCCCGTCTGTGCGATGACATTCGAGCGTCCCGACATTGAGGCACCGTTACCTCCGCTCGCACGGCTTTTCGATGAATCTAAGTTTTCGACTCAAGGCTATCTTAAGATGCTGATGGATGGATTCTTTGTCGAGTTGATGAACAATGCGAACGCCCAAGGATACCTGATGATATATCCTGAATCACACCGTCGTCACCGCCAGATAGAACGCATCGTCAGGGAATGGATGCGTGTCCGGCGCTATGACAACTCTCGCCTGACCCTTTTTAGTGCTCCCAATAGCTCGCCGAGTATTATTCAAATGTGGGTGGTACCCGCCGGGGCAGAAAACCCGAAACCCAATCTAAAAAATGCGGAAAAGTGAGACTCTTCGACCTTTGTTCGTCATAATCGCGTTCCACAATGAACGAAACTGTGTCGCTCACGAGGTCGATATTTCGCACGTGTATGCAGTCATTCAGGTCGCTCTAAGAACACAAAAAAGCGGACTTGGGAATCGATCGATTCCCAAGTCCGCAATGGTCGAAACAACCGTCGGTGATCTACCTGACGAA
>JAYSZT010000193.1:0-3940 GCA_043737915.1 Acidobacteriota bacterium | reverse complement strand
GACGATCGCGACGATCGAGTTACGAATGCCTGTCAGGATCGATGCGACCACGATCGCAGTAATAATCCCGACCACAATTCCCGTTATCGTGAGAACCGAGCGAAACTTGTGCGAACGGATCGAGTCCATCGCCATTTTGAGCACTTCGTAAGGTAATGAGGTTGTGATCTGCATTTAATTTCTCAATTCTGTGTAAGGGCCACGATCGGGTCGAGACGGGCGGCCTTCCATGCCGGATAGAGTCCGGCTGCAACTCCGATAAACGTCGAAACGCCGACGGAAAGTATCACGTATGCGATCGTGATCCGCATTGTCATTCCGGCCAAGATGGATATCAGTTCGGTAACTCCGACGGCAAGTATCAAACCGATTATTCCTCCGACGATGCACAGCAGAGCCGATTCGATCAGAAACTGAACCAAGATCTGTTTTCGCGTAGCTCCCAGAGCTTTTCTGAGGCCGACCTCGAACGTGCGTTCGGTCACGGAGACGAGCATAATATTCATCACGACGATCCCGCCGACGACTAATATGATCATGGTGATCGGTATGACGACCGCAGCGATCGCTCCTGTAAACTGATCGATCTGGCTCCCGAGTTCTTTCGTGTTCACGAATCCGAATGTATCCTCGTCACTACCGGATAATCCGCGTTTGTTTCGTAGTAAGAGTTTGGCTTCGTCGATAGCGATGTCGAAGGTTTCGTCACTCGTGCCTTTGCCGTGGATCTGAAAGCCATTCTCGCCCATGCCAAATATCTGCTGGTGAAGCGTGACTGGAATGTAGATGGCACGGTTGAAAGAAGCGCCGGGAAGTTGGCCGCGTTTATCCTCGACACCGACGATCGTCAGCGGCAGGCCGCGAAGTTTGATGGTCTTGCCGATAGCCGAGGAGTTATTAAAGTATTTCTCCCTCACATCGTCCGCGATGACGCAGACACGAGCCGAACGGGATTCTTCTTCGAGCGTAAAAAAGCGGCCCTCGATAATGCTTTTGTCTTCGATCGATTCGAAATTCGAAGATACGCCGTTGATCGTGACCGCCGGCATCTCGACGCCATTTTCGCTGAAATCGGCGTTCGCGACCATCTGAGCACCGACCTCGGAGCAGTTTCTGCAATTTTCCTTAAGGTAGAGGTATTCATTCCACGTCGGTCGCTTGTTTCGACGTGCAGCCCTTTCGAAGGCTTCGTCGGACATTCGCCCGGAGAATGCCATTCGGGCGATCATGAAATGGTTGGCACCGAGAACCTTGGTGATCTGCGTCGAAACGTAAGAATTCAGCCCACTGATCGACGCTCCGACCACGACGACTGCGGCGACGCCGATGATGATCCCGATCAGGGTCAGGATCGCTCGCAGCTTATGTTCAAGGATCGATTTTAGGGCGATCCAGAAGGCATCAAAATAGAATGAATAGACCTGACGCATAGGTGGTAAAACGTGGAGCCCGGAAATATAGTCATTGTTGCAAACGCTGGAATCGCGATTTAAGTTCAAAAAAACTTGAATTTCCGTCATTGCACAGCAAATAAGGCAGCATGTTATACTCGTAGATTATTTTAACAACAGTCAGTTAGGAGAATAAGCTTGAGCATCTTAGTCGATAAAAACACACGCCTGATCGTTCAGGGCATAACCGGTAAAGAAGGCACGTTTCACATGTTGCAGATGCGTGATTACGGCACAAATGTCGTTGGCGGAGTCACGCCGGGGAAAGGCGGTTCGACGCACGAAGGCGTCCACGTCTTCAATACTGTTGCCGATGCTGTAACGGAAACGGGTGCGAATGCTTCGGTCATTTATGTTCCGCCGGCATTTGCCGCAGACGCGATAATGGAAGCTGCAGACGCTGGAATCGCTTTGGTCGTTTGTATCACCGAGGGAATTCCGGTCGCGGATATGGTCAAGGTCAGAGAATATCTCGCCAGCCGCGACACACGTGTTATCGGCCCAAACTGCCCAGGCATTATTTCACCCGGAAAGTGCAAGATCGGCATTATGCCGGGGCATATTCACATGGAAGGTCGCATCGGCGTCGTGTCGCGCTCGGGTACGTTGACGTATGAGGCGGTCGGCCAGTTAACGGCACTCGGCCTCGGGCAATCGACCGCGATCGGCATCGGCGGCGATCCGATCATCGGGACGAACCACACCGACGCACTGCGATTATTTCAGGAAGACGACGAAACAGACGCGATCGTCATGATCGGTGAGATCGGCGGAACCGCTGAGGAAGACGCCGCAGCCTACGCAAAAGAAAATGTCAAAAAGCCGATCGTCGCCTTCATCGCCGGCCAAACCGCACCTCCGGGACGCCGCATGGGCCACGCCGGAGCGATCATCTCCGGCGGGAAAGGAACCGCAGCTGAGAAAATGGAAGCATTGACCGCCGCAGGTATTCGGGTCGTGAAGTCTCCGGCGGATATAGGGCAGGCGATCGTTGAGGTGTTGGGATAGTTTCGTTCGACGAGAATAATTGCGGCTGGATCTGATGCGATTAAAAATTTTACCCGCTCTGTTTTTTATTTGTATGATTGCGGTTTCTGCTCTTGCCGCAGGCAAAGGGACGATCGATCAACTGCTGAAACAGGCAAATGCCAACGGTGAGTTCTCGGGCGTCGTTGTTGCAACAAAGAACGGCAGGGTCATTTATCAGGGAGCTTTCGGGCTGGCGAATCGGCAATTTGAAGTTCCGAACACGTTGTCGACAAGATTTCGGATCTGTTCGGTAACAAAGCAATTCACGGCGGTGCTGATAATGCAGCTAGTCGAGGCGGGAAAGGTCGATCTTGATAAATATGTGACCGACTATTTGCCGGAATTTCGGAAAGACACAGGCGGTAAGGTCACGGTTCGCGAGCTTTTGTTGAGTGCCACGGGACTTCCCGATCTGCCGGACGAATTTTATGTCAGCGAGGACACGAAATCTGCAGACGCAGAACTCGTGATCGCCAAATATCTACAAGGCGATCTCGCGTTTGTGCCCGGTGAACGGTTCAATTATAACAACGGTGATTTTATTATTCTCGGTTCGATAGTTTCCAGGGCCTACGGTAAACCGTTCGAAGCAGTGCTAAAGGAAAAGATATTAGAGCCGTTGGGAATGAAAAATACGGCTCTTCTAAAGAACGAAAATGTTGTCGCGGGGCTTGCGAGCGGGTACAGCTACAAAGACGGTAAGTATCTTAATGAAAGTTTTGTGCAGATCCAGAATTTTGGTGCGGCAGGTGCGATGTATTCGACGGCCGCGGACATGATGTTGTGGGATGCGGCGTTGCTCTCTAACAAGCTGCTGTCAAAGAGATGGACCGACGAGATGTTTACGCCGTCCGCGAAATTGGGTTTTGTCGGACTCGGAAGCTGGATATACAAGCTCAAATTTCCGAGCGGGAAGACAAGCAGGATCGTCGAAAGGCAAGGGTATATCAACGGCTTTTGCGCGTTGAACATTCTTGTGCCCGAAGAGAATATTTCGTTGGTATTTTTAGGTAATACGGAAACACAGACACTCTTCCAGACCTATGCAAGCAAGGGATTGTCATTTGACGTGCTAAACGAACTGATCGGGAAATAGCATACGATCGCCCGAGCCGCAATGAGATTTTCGCAGAGATTCGTAATAGGACCCGCCGCGATCGACGAACTGGGCCACGTAAATAACGTTGCCTATCTGCAATGGGTGCAGGACATCGCGGTGGCACATTGGAATGAGGCGGCATCCGACGAGCAACGGGAAAAATTTATCTGGGTCGTTGTCCGGCACGAGATCGATTACAAGAAGCCGGCGTTCGAGGGCGAAGAAATAACCGTCGAAACCTGGGTCGGCGAATGGACGGCGGTAACATGCGAGCGTTTCACCGAAATAAAACGCTGGGACGAACTGCTCGTCAAGGGAAGAACGGTTTGGTGCATGATCGATAAGCAAACCGCGAGGCCGG
>JAYSZT010000192.1:0-32895 GCA_043737915.1 Acidobacteriota bacterium | reverse complement strand
AAGAATTTACGCTGTGGGCGATCGCTAGTATGTGCGTTGACATACGTTGGTTGAAATAAATGTGCGAGAAACGCGATCGGGCTGAGCGTCTTTGATTCAGCACAGATAATTCAACGATCACGAGCGCAAATTTACACTATGTATGAGAGCGCACGGAACTCCTCGATGCGCTTCATGTAACCTCTAATTTCTAAACATTATTAGCGCGTAAAAGCGTGTCGCAGGTATATCAGGACTTACGAGAGGAAAATTTTTATGGGATACGTCAGTGGAAACGCGTGCAGGTGGGATGGTTGTAGCCAGAGAGCGATGCTTCACGTTCATTACGGAATTGTCCCTCTCGGCGCTCCGGTACTTCGCGGAGCCTCGTATGCGGAAGGCCAGAACCATGCCGATCTGTGCAGCGTGCATATTGAGCAGGTCAATGCACAGTACGGCCATGTTTCGGGAAACGAGATCGGGCGTTGTTCATTCGAACAGCAGCAGTTACCAAGCAGAATAATTCGTAGACGGCCGCGTAGAGCTTCTCAGATATTTTAGAGGTCTAACCTCCCTGCCGAATCGTCGTTCAGGTTTCCCGGGCGGTTACCTTGAATTTCGGGCATCCAAAGCATAAGCGTCGTTCAATATAGTTTATGGGCTTCGCGACCGATACGGTTACGCGCGGATCGAGGGTGCGTGTGTTGAAATCTTGGATGTTAAGGCGCGATCATTAATTTACTGGAAGCCTGACAAGTATAGTGGTTCCGGCGCCGGGCTGGGATTCAATTTCGAGCTTTCCACCGACTAGAGCCGCTCTCTCGCGCATACCTACGAGTCCGAAACCTTTGCCTGATCTGACGATGCCTTCTTGGTCGAAACCTATCCCGTCGTCTTCGATTGACAACACCACACTTCCTGGACGGGAGGCGAGAGCTACACCGATCCGATTTGGTTTGCCATGCTTGACGGCGTTGTTGACGGCTTCCTGAACAATTCGATACATATTTGCTTCTGCTTCGGCCGGTAACTGATGTTCGAGACTGATCTCGCACTCGAATTCGATGCCCTGTCTCGCACTCCACTCGCCGCAAACTGATTTGAGCGCCGCACCGAGGCCGAGATTTTCCAGCGGAGCTGGCTTGATCTGCCACGCGAGCGTGCTGACTTCATCGTCAAGATCTTCGAGCTGATGGGCGATAGCGTCTAGGTCTTTTTTCATTACATCCTTGCCCGGATGCGTCAAATTATACCTCGCCAGTGCAAGGCGCACGCCGGTGACGGCGGCTCCGATGGAATCGTGCAGGTCGCGCGCCAGACGGTCTCGCTCACCATCTTGGGCTTCAATGAGCAGACGGGCCGTTCTGGCGTCGGCGCGGGCTTTAGCCTCCGCGATTTGTTGGGTTTCGGCAAGGTTCGCTTTGCGAGCGGTCCACCAAATGAGTCCGGTGAACAGTATGATCTCGACCAGCGTACGCACCGCGATACCGAATTCGAGATCGAACAGTTCCGATCTGATGGCTAGTGAAACAAATAGTCCCAGCAATATAGGGGCTGCCGCGACGGCTAGGAGCATCTGCCTCAATACAACACCGCCCGCATCGTTCCGCCATGTTGCCGCCCCGATTCCGACATCGGGGAGTACGGCGATAAATCCCAACGCAAGTACGACGAGCATTACGGCCGTCTGCACCGCGATGCCGGTGATCTTGGGAATGGAATACAACATACTGGAGCCGAATACGTAGCCCAAACAGGACAATAGTGCGATGCACAAGGCAGCAATACCCAAAACGTTGGCCGCGCGCCGGTATTTCCGAAATGAGGAAAGAAAAAAGGCAGTGCCGAGGAGTGTGATCGTGGTTGAAGCGGGCAGCCCCATTCGCCCCGGCGACCCGGTTGCGAGTGCTCCCGGAGCCTCCCTTACGAATAGATTGTCAATACCCAGATCGACACCCGAAAGATTTTCAAAGAGCGTTGCTGCTGCGATCAATACTGCGAATCCGGCGAGTATCCTGCCGAACAGCCAACGATCGGGCCGGTATGACATAACTACGAGAGCGAGCCCGAGGAGCGTCAGGCAAATGCTCGGATTGAGCTTGATCGATATCCCGTCCCCTTTCCAATCAGTCAGCCGGTCAATGCCCGCGATCCAACCGAGCATCGACACGCCTCCACCGATAACGACAAGCGAGCCCGCCGTGAGCGAAATAACTCTAGCGTTTTTTGTATAAGGCATAGCCCTTCATCCGCGATCGATTGGTTTCCGTCGGTTTGTTATTGAATTTCGGACAAGTATGTCACGCCCTTTTGATGGAAGCAACATATTTTTATAGCCTTTGTCTTTATTCCACGACACATACCGGGACCGGGGCGATTTGCCGCTAAACGCATAAGGACGGCTAAGGCCTACAATTTAATAGGAACCAGTGTTTTCGAGCTTTTGTGAGTTTCCGTCAATTGTGGGAAGAGTTCCGAACTCGGCAATATTACGTTGCCGCTCTCCCAAAATGCAGATTACCACTGCAAGGTGAAAGTCGGAAATAGGCCTTCATCACCCGAAACGCCGACGCTGGAAGGGCATTGTCTCAATGCTACCTACAAATGATCACGTTGATCGCGTTCCCGAAGACTCGCGACCCACTAATATCAGTATGCTACCCGACATAAAGATCGGCGTATGTGTGCTGGTTCACATTACTAAAAAAAAATTTAGGATTGTGCGACAACACACATACGATGTGTGTGTGAACGAATATTATTTTTTTATGGAACTGGAATCGGTCCGCACTAACATCGGTGAGATCGCAAAATGCCGTTGGTGCGACAAAAATATCGGCCTCGCTTATCACGTCAAAACCCGCGTCTGCATGAAATGCTTTCGCCGACTGCGGAGCGCAAATATACCCGACGACGAGATCTTCGGCCGCGAAGAAATCGAACCGACCCGATCAACGACCGCATAACATTCGCACTTTTTGGTATGCGATACCGCACATAAGTGCTATAGTCGTTCTGTTCCTTTCGCCTCTGTTGTTGATACCTTCGATCAATTGCCCACGTTAGGTGGGGCCATTGACATTAACGTAAGCCTTACTGATATTCCGGGTTACGGACACAAACCAGAGGAATTTATGCCGCTTCTAGCAGACCCCGTCGAGGTCAAGAAAAATCATTTGCTTGCGGAGTTGCCGCATGAGGAGTTTGACCGCCTCATGCCGCACTTGAATCTGGTAAAGCTGCCGCTCGGCAAGGTGCTGTACGAATCGGGCGATACGTTGGATTACGTTTACTTTCCGACGACGGCGATCGTCTCGCTGCTGTATATGATGGAAAACGGCTCGACGGCCGAGATCGGCATCGTCGGCAATGACGGCGTGCTCGGCATCGCCCTCTTTATGGGCGGCAACACCACGCCCAATCGTGCCGTTATTCAAAGTGCCGGCAATGCCTATAAGATGAAAGCAAAAGACCTGTTGGACGAATTCTCACGCGGCGGCAAGTTTCACAATATTTTGCTCCGCTACACACAGGCACTCATCACCCAGATCTCGCAAACCGCCGTCTGCAACCGCCTGCACTCCGTCGAACAGCAGCTCTGCCGTTGGCTATTGCTGAGCCACGACCGCCTCGACAGCGACAAACTCGTAATGACCCACGAGCTGATATCAAACATGCTCGGTGTCCGCCGCGAAGGCGTCACCCTCGCCGCCGGCAAGCTTATGAGCCGCAAATTGATCAAAAACAACCGCGGAACAATGACCATCCTCGACCGCCTGGGCCTCGAACAGGCCTGCTGCGAATGCTACGACGTCGTCAACGACGAATACAACCGCCTTCTCGGAAGAGGCATGGCGAGGACGTTTGCGTAGAGTCTTGTCAGAATCGCTCAGATAAAACACAGCAATCTACCAACCCACGATGGATCGCCGCGAGCGGAATCCCGGCTGATCCGCAACTTCTCACTTTTTATTAGGTAAATATAAAGATGGTGGTACAACGCACAGACAATGCGTACCGCCTCGCATATGGTTGTTTTCAAGGATATAGCGGAGCGATAGGATCGAAGCACGACCTTGAGCATCTCGAAAGCGGACCCGCAGGTGAAGTTACCCCTATGCATGATGCCGCGATATTAAATAACAATCTACTCGACACCCTGCCCATTGACGTTTACCAACGGCTCCGTTTAAAACTCGAACCCGTAGAGTTAAAATTCGGCGACACTCTTTACGGTGAGGGCGATATTTTCACTCACGTCTACTTTGTCGAAAGCGGAATCATCTCCGTGATCGCCGGCGATGGAGAACACGCAACCATTGAGGTCGCCATGATCGGCCACGAAGGTATGGCGCCGCCGCCAGTGTTTTTGGGAATTAAAAAATCTACCTGCTGCGCAGTCGTCCAGGGCGAAGGCGTTGCTCTCAGAATGACGGTCGCAGACTTTCACGAGGAGTGTGCGAAGGGCGAAGACCTGTCAAAGGTCATGGGCCTCTTTACTTATTCCATAATTATGCAGTTGAGCCGCTCCGCCATCTGCAACCGCTTTCACTCGACCCAATCGCGCCTCGCTCGCTGGCTGCTGATGACGCATGACCGTATGAAGATGGATAAATTTCTGATCACGCAGCAGATCCTCTCGTACATGGTCGGGGTCCGCCGCGAAGCGATCAACAAAGCAGCCGGTGCTTTCCAACGCGACGGCCTCATCAGTTATACTCGCGGTCACATGCACATCAATGACCGCCGCGGATTAAGATCTTTGGCCTGTAATTGTTACGGGATGACAGTCAACGCTGTGCCGTCTATTCTGGCCGCGAATAACTAGCCCTGACTACCGTCTTAATATTCCCTCGAACATGGTAATCGCCCTCGATCTCGACCTTGAGCGGATCACAGGCGGCGACGAAATCTTCGAGAATGACGTTGACGACGTGTTCGTGGAATATTTTTACGTCGCGAAACGAATTGATGTAGAGTTTCAGGCTCTTGAGCTCGACGCAAAGTTTATTCGGCACGTATTTGAGCCGAATGATTCCAAAGTCCGGAAAGTCCGAGAACGGACAGATCGCCGTAAATTCCGGCATGTCGAATTCGACCCAGATCTCCTTTCCCGCGAACTCATACGGAAACGAGTCGAGCGGGAACAATCCCATCTCTTCGCGCGGCGTCGGCCTTATTTCTAACAGTTGATTATTCACGCCTTCAGGCGCTTGGCTTGTCTCTAACATAATAATTTTTTCTTGAACTATATCCGCGTATCGTCGCCAGATCGCTGACGCCTTTTAACTGCATTTTGGCGAGCAATCTAACGAATATATGGGCGGTTGCAAACGCGTCGGCGCTTGCCCGGTGGTGGTTTACCAGGTCGATCGAGTAGTGTTCGGCGACGGTGATCAGTTTGTGATTGAGGATCTCCGGCAATAGTTTCCGCGAAAGCTGAACCGTACAAAGGCACGGATTAGCGAGCCGATAGTCCGGATAAACGCGACCGATCTCGTGGTTGAGAAATCGCATATCAAACCCCGAGTTATGCGCGACCAGCACCGAATCTCCGATAAAACTTAAAAAATCATGGGCGACATCCGCAAACAGCGGAGCGTCCGCGACCATTTCGTCGCTGATTCCCGTGAGACCGGTGATGAACGGCGGGATCAGCATCTCCGGGTTAACGAGTGTTTGAAATTCCTCCCGAACTTCGCCGCCTTGCACGCGATAGGCCCCGATCTCAGTTATCCGGCACGGCGGCGATTTCGCCCCGGTCGTTTCGAGATCAAACACCACAAACTCCGTTTCATTCACGTCCCGGTCACGAAAACTATCATCCGCAAGTTCGACAATGTCGCCATTGAGCGTCAGGCGCGGATCGCGTTCGATGAGGTCAGCGACCAGCAAATTTGCCAGGTTTCGATCCGGTTTTCGGATCTTCATCACAAAATCGACGATGCTGACGGCAGACGCTTTGCCGTCGAACGAACGCAACAGAGCGATCGTCTCGTTTATTAGCAATGACTCGGAAATTAAGTTAGGATACGGTGTCATCTGAATTCAATTTTAACTTCTAAATCCGAAACAGCAAACAACCCGATTTGATGAGCGATATTCTTCAACAATTCCGAGATACGAATGCCTTGCTCGAAGGGCATTTTATCCTTTCCAGCGGACTTCACAGCCCTAAATATTTGCAGTGTGCACTCGCACTTCAATTTCCGGCGGATGCGGCAAGATTTGGGCGTGAGATCGCTTCCCATTTCGCTGATTTGAATGTTGACACCGTTGCCTCTCCCGCGATCGGCGGCCTCGTCATCGGTTATGCGACAGCGGCGGCGATGAACGTGCGTTTTCTCTGGACGGAGCGACAGAACGGCGAGATGTCGCTGCGTCGCGGGTTTTCTCTGAAGAAAGATGAGCGGATATTGGTTGTGGAAGACGTAATTACGACAGGCGGTTCGACGCGTGAATGTATCGCGGCCTTGGAGGCAAGCGGCGGAAAGGTTGTCGCGGCGGCGTCGATCATCGACCGCTCGAACGGCGTCGCCGACGTCGGCGTGCCGCGCATATCTCTCGTCAGCCTCGACGTCCCGAGCTATTCGCCCGACGTCTGCCCGATGTGTGCCGATGGAATCGAGGCGGTCAAGCCGGGAAGTAGGACGGTGGCAAAATGACTCGGCAATGTTGTTTTTTGTCGATGGACAGCCTCGACGGCTATGTGTCCGACGACGAACTCGCGATAACACCGCTCAACGATCTCGGTTGGGAAGTTTCAACCGTTTCGTGGCATGACCAAACGGTCGATTGGAACATTTTCGACATCGTTGTCATTCGAACGACCTGGGATTATCAACGGATGCCGGACGCATTTATCGAGGCGCTCGAAAAAATAGAGCTATCGACTGCCAGGCTTGAAAATTCCATCGATATCGTAAAATGGAACCTCGACAAACGTTACCTGCGTGAACTCGAAATGAAAGGTGTGCGGGTCGTTCGGACGATCTGGGATGGCGTTTACGATCTGCGATCGTTTTACCGCTGGACGGCCGATCTCGGTAACGACGAATTGATCGTAAAACCGACCGTCAGTGCGACCGCAACACATACTTACAGACTGAGTGAGTTCGATGCGGATCTGCTCGAGGTGTTCGCAGAGCGTTCGTTTATGGTCCAGCCATTTTTGAATAGCATTGTGACGGAGGGCGAGTATTCGCTTTTTTACTTCGGCGGAGAATACAGCCACGCGATCGTAAAATCGCCTAAGATCGAAGATTTCAGGGTTCAAGAGGAACACGGCGGCATCATTACCGCGTTCGAACCGGACGAAAAACTCCGCAGAGCGGCCGATGAGGTGCTTGCAATGATCGATCTGCTGCCGCTGTATGCACGTGTCGATCTGGTTCGCGATGCGGACGATGAGTTTGCGCTGATGGAGATCGAGCTGATCGAGCCGGCACTTTATCTGAGAATGGACGCACACGCGCCGCAGCGATTCGCCACTGCGATCGATGCCTGGAAAAGGTAATTTATTTATGGCCGTAAGCGCGAATGCATTGGATTTCTGGTCGCGATTTCGCGCTGTGAATAGAGATGTCCGCGACGATGCGGAGTATCAGGTCTGGTATTTTGGCAACACGCCGGAAATGGCAAGCGAACTCGCGGAGTTGGTTTTGATCGGACGAAAGACGGCGACCGCAAGTCTCGCCGCGACCAATGAGATCAAGCCCGACGAGGCACCGTTCGCCTATGGTTATAGCATTGTAACCGACTTTTACGGCGAACCGGTCTGCGTAGTCCAGACCGTTGAGATCAGGCATTTGCCGTTCGCCGAGGTTGATGCACAATTTGCGTTCGACGAGGGCGAGGGCGACCGGTCGCTTTCGTACTGGCGAAGCGTCCATCACGAATATTTTTCCCGCGAGGCAGCCTTGCTCGGCATTGATCTCGATGAACGATCGATAGTCTGCTGCGAGCGGCTTATACTTTTGTATCCGAAATGAATTACAGGTTTTTAATACAATACGACGGCACGGATTTTCACGGTTGGCAGGTGCAGGAGGGTTTGCGGACCATTCAGGGCGAGCTCGAACGCGTCATCGGAATGATAGAAGATGATGACGTCAAAGTCGTCGGCTCAGGCCGCACCGACGCCGGCGTTCACGCCGACGGGCAGGTCGCGAATGTGAGGCTCAATCGCAAGTTCACGCCGGAACGGCTGAAACACGCGATCAACGGTAATATGTGGCGTGACATCCGAATTATGAAGGCCGAGGAAGCACCGGACGAGTTTCACGCCCGCTTCTCGGCACGCTCAAAAACGTATGTCTACCGCGTGGTCAACGCTCCCGTAATGTCTCCGTTCTGGCGCCGTTACGCTCACCACGAGGCGAGGCCGCTCGATGTCGGCCGGATGAGTGACGCCGCTAGATATTTTTTAGGCGAACACGATTGGACCGCTTTCTCGTCCGCTCAGGCCGACGGTGATGACCGCGTGCGAAACGTGACGAATTTCACGGTCGAGTCTCGCTGGGACGACCGGGCTCAGGGTGTCATGATCGAGTTTCGAATTAGTGCGAAAGGCTTTTTGCGATACATGGTGAGGTCGATAATCGGCACGATGCTCGAGGTCGGGCGTGGCGAAAAAGATTCTGATACAATTCAGACTGCAATAATCACACGTGATCGCGACTTGGCGGGCAAAACGGCGTCAGCCCAAGGTTTGACGCTGCTCAGGGTAGATTATGATTAGTCCGCCACGAAAAGGTGCAGAACCAACAAGAAAAGAGTCTTTGCCCGCGAAAGATACCAATGATCGCTAACTAAAGGCGGAGATAGACGACAATATTCGCGTTATTCGCGGACAAATAACTGATGACCATTTATCACATAGTATTACCGGACGTATGGGCGGCATTTGACGGCGACCTTTATGAACACGCGAGTCTCGCGAGTGAAGGTTTCATTCACTGCAGCTTTGCCGAGCAGATCGACGGCGTTTTGCAGCGTTATTACAGCGATGCGGAAAGCGTTGTGGTACTCGAGATCGACACCGAAAAATTGACTTCAGAACTGGTCAATGAACCGTCAACGAACGGCCAGATCTACCCGCATATTTACGGCCCGATCAATCGGGATGCGGTCATTACTGCGACGGACAGGAAGGTCTGATCGTTTGATTTTCCCGATCCGCAACTATTATTTCTGATGCACAAGAATTTTGACGGAATCGTAAAACCTGCCACGTCCGAGGCCGATCTGCTCGCGGCGATCGATCCTGCACGCCTTCCGGCACATATTGCGATAATTATGGACGGGAACGGTCGGTGGGCAAAACGGCAAAATCGGCCGCGAATTTTCGGGCATCGTGCGGGTTCTGATTCGGTCAAAGCGATCATCGACACGTGTGCGCGGCTTGAAATAAAGGCGATAACGCTTTACGCATTCTCTACCGAAAACTGGAAACGCCCGAAAGCCGAAGTCTCCGGTCTGATGTCGATGCTCAAACGCGTCCTGAAACGCGAACTCGACGAGGTCCACGGGAATAACATACGCTTTCAGGCGATCGGTGACCTCCTCGGCCTTTCAACTGACGTTCAAGCAGAATTAGCTGCGGCTACGGCAAAGACGGCCGCGAATACCGGAATGGTTTTGAGCGTTGCCCTCAACTACGGAGGCAGGGCAGAGATCGTCGAGGCGGCCAAGCAGGCAGCCGAACAACTGATCGCTGACGGAAGGTCGCTCGAAAGTCTCACCGACGACGATATCGAGCGAAATCTTTACACTCGGGGACTGCCCGATGTCGACCTGATGATCCGCACCAGCGGCGAATTTCGGATCTCGAATTTTCTGCTTTGGCAGCTCGCCTATAGCGAGATATACGTCACGCCGACGTTGTTTCCGGATTTTCGCCGGCCTCAAATATTCGAGGCGATCATCGATTACCAAAAACGCGACCGCCGCTTCGGAGATGTGAAATAGGAATTTTTAACGCAAAGACGCTAAGAAGCAAAGACGCAAGAGGAAGACTGAGAATTAGAATGACACGAATGTCTCCTTCTCCTTCGCTTCTTCGTTTGCCTTGAAGAAGTTTTATGAAAACGAGACTACTTACAGCTGCTATTGCTTTGCCGATCATTATTGCGTCGATCGTATTGCCGGCGTATTACCCGCAGGCCCTATGGTTATTCGTAGCGATCGCGGCGTTTGCACTCGCGGCGGGACTTTTCGAGTTCTATTCGCTAACCAAAAAACTCGAACTCAAGGCAGATGCGGCGATCGGATATCTCGGTGCGGCGGCACTGTTTGTTGGGTTTTTGTTCGATGCGCCGGCAAAGGCTCCGGAATTTTTGATCGCAACTCTTGCAGGCGTGATGATAACCGTTTTGATCACGCAGATGTTTCGATTTCAAAAGGATTTCTCGAAGATGCTGACGGGCATCGGCGTGACGCTGCTCGGAATATTTTACGTAGCATTTCTCGGCGGATTCTTGGTCTCGATGCGGGTCGGTTTCGAGAATACGGCAAATCTCTCAACGCATCTGCTCGCGTACTTTTTCCTTGTCACGTTTGGATCGGACGCCGGGGCATATTTCGCGGGGCGATCGCTCGGCAAACATAAACTTGCACCAGCCATCTCGCCAGGCAAAACCGTCGAAGGATTGATCGGAGGAATTATTGCCGCAGCTGCATTTGCTGCCCTTTCGACTTGGTGGTTTTTTCCGGAGTTGCCTTACGTTTGGTCGATCCCGCTGGCATGTGTGATCGCCATCGTAGGCGTTCTCGGCGATCTCTGCGAAAGTGCAATGAAACGCGGTTCCGGCACTAAGGACGCCGCCAGCATCTTGCCGGGACACGGCGGATTACTTGATCGACTCGATAGCTTACTTTTCGGTGCCCCAATACTTTATTATTTTGCCCGTTTTTATTTTTAGGCATTTTGCATATTCGAATACCATCACATTTAGGAGAAACTAATGAGCGAAGAAAAAGTTGAGATAGTCGATAGATTTGAGTTTTTTGCGGCAATTCTGCTTGGTCTGGCAGCGATCTGCACAGCACTGTCGAGCTATCAAGCCGGGCTTTGGGACGGCATTCAGGCCGATAATTACGGCAAGGCGAACACCGAGGCGACCAAGGCTGCCAGTGAACAGGCACGGGCCGTCGTTCTCATGTCGAAGGACGCACAGGTCGATATCACCGCCTGGCGCCTGATCTATGAGGGCAACGATGCGACGAACCCGGTGGACAAAGAACGGTCGTTCGAGATCGCAACTTATCTTTATACAAAACAGATGAGCGATGCCGGATATAAAGCTCTCGGCCTGCCGGAGGACGCGAGGAAGGAAGTTGTTGACGACCCTGCCACCCCGGCCGAAGAAAAGCAGGCCGCTCTAAAAGAAGAGATCCTCGAGAAGGCTCTGGAATCGGAGCTTGCCGACAGCGAGGATTATCGAAAAGAAATGATGGCCTCCTCGAAATCACTTTTCGACCAATCGGAGGTCACATTCAAGGCCGGGCAAACGGCAAATGACGTCGGTGACAAATTCGAGCTGGCGAACGTTATCTTCGCGGTCAGTCTTTTCTTTTTGGGTATCGCCCTGATCTTCAGAACGGATATCAAATGGTGGGTCTTATACGCCGGCGGTGCATTGACCATAGGCGGGCTCATTTTTATTCTGACACTTTCCTGGACGTTCTGACGAAACGGATCTGAGCATGTAAAATTTGCGTTTTAGGCGGTTGGTCTAGTATTATTCAGAGTCGCTATGAACGCCATTCGATCTAACGACAATAATAATTGACAGGCGAGAGTGTTAACATCTGACGCTCCGCCTTTCGATTGTCGCAGATCGGAAGGCGTTTTTATTTGGAGATATGTGCCAGTAGCCCGCATGTGAGTAAGGGCAACGTAGCGTTTTGGCGTATTGCTACTATCCGTCGACCTTGCCCTTACTTACGTGCGGGCTACCGACACAGAAGACTTATGTTAGATGTATTAGGAAATTTGGAACGAACTCACACTGCGGGTGAACTTCGCGTTGGCGATGTTGGGAAGCAGGTCGTGCTGATGGGTTGGGTCGCGAAGAAGCGTGATTTTGGTGTTTTCACGTTCATCGATCTGCGTGATCGCGAGGGCGTGACTCAGGTGGTCGTGAGCGAAGATGACGCACGGGAAGCTCACGTTAAGGCGAAGAATTTGCGTAGCGAATTCGTTATTGCCGTAAAAGGCGAAGTTGTAAAACGCGATGAAGGCGCCCTGAATGCGAAGCTGCCGACGGGCGAGATCGAGGTCAAGGTCAGCGAGATACTGATCCTGAACGACGCAAAAGTCTTGCCTTTCCAGCTCGAGGTGGCCGGTTCTGAAAACCTCGCCGCCGAAGATACGCGTCTTAAATATCGATATCTCGACCTGCGACGTCCACAGTTGCAGCACAACATTCGAATGCGTGCGAAGGCTGTGAGAGCAATCCGCGAATACTTCGACGAACGCGGTTTCATCGAGATCGAAACGCCGATCCTGCTCAAATCGACGCCGGAGGGAGCGCGAGATTTTATCGTGCCTTCGCGGATTCACGCGGGTAAATTCTTTGCGCTGCCCCAGTCGCCGCAGATCTTAAAACAACTGACGATGATCTCGGGTTTTGACAAATATTACCAGGTCGCGAGATGTTTTCGTGACGAAGATCTGCGTGCCGACCGACAGCCTGAGTTTACGCAGCTCGATATGGAAATGACGTTCGCCCATCCCGAGATGGCGTATCGTGAGATCGAGGGAATGTTCGGCCATGTATTCAAACTTGCCGGAATCGAGTTGCCCCCTCAATGGCCGCGAATGACGTATGCAGAGGCGATGCGCCGTTACGGTTCGGACAAGCCGGATCTGCGTTTTGAAATGGAGTTGGTTGATCTAAGTTCTTCGCTCGGCGGTACTGATTTCGCTCCGTTTGCCGCTGTTTTAGAAACAAAGGGCGAGGTTAAATGTCTGGTCGTTAAGGGCAAATCTGACTTTTCGCGAAAACAGCTCGACGATCTGCAAGATTTTGTAAAACGCTACGGCGCCGGAGCCTTGGCGTGGATAAAGGTTGGTGACGAAACGACCTCATCGCTGCTCAAGGTGTTAGGTGGGGCAAAGATAGCGGAGCTTGCAACCACCGCCGGAGCGGAAAAAGGCGATCTGGTTTTGATAGTTGCGGGTCGACGATCAGTCGTCGCAGCCTCGCTCGGTGCGTTGCGCGTCGAAGTGGCAAAGCGCGAAGATCTGATCGACCGTTCGGCGTACAAACCGCTGATCGTGACCGAGTTTCCGATGTTCGAGCACGACGAGGACACGAATTCTTACGCTGCCGCCCATCATCCGTTCACGTCGCCGATGGACGAAGACCTCGAACTTTTCAAAACTGCCGTGAATGATGACAGCCAGCATCACTTACTTGGGCAGGTTCGCGCTAAAGCTTATGATGCAGTGATCAACGGCTACGAATGTGCTGGTGGGTCAATACGTATTCATCAGAAAGATATTCAGGCTTTGAATTTCAAAGCGCTCGGATTGTCGGTTGAAAAGGCACGCGAGCGTTTCGGCTTCTTCCTCGACGCGCTCGAATACGGCACGCCGCCGCACGGTGGATTTGCCGCCGGCATCGAACGCACCTGCATGATCCTCTGTGGAACTGAAAACATCCGCGACGTTATGGCGTTCCCTAAAACCGCCTCGGCACAAGATCTGATGATGGATTCGCCGGGCGAGGTGGATGGTTCGCAGTTGAAAGAGTTGGGAATCAAGGTATCATAAATTTTGAATCATCCAGATATAAGGGCAATCCGACATTTTTTGAACTAATTCGTCTGAACAATCGTAGACTTTTCGAGATGGCCACAAAGTACGATACAAATCCGCTCGATCCCGAGTTTCCCGCGAGGGCAAAGGCTGCGGCTGAGGAGTTTGCGACGCAGGCTCTGCCCTACAAGGGCGCCGAGACGAGGCAGTTTGCGGACGTGCCGCTGACGGAGGAGCAGACGCGGCGGTTCAATTCGCCAGACGTCTCGGGCTATTCGTCGCCTTACAACGGTCAATATGTTCCGGCGAATTATCAGCCGGTCAGCCTCGGAAACGTTGATGCGTCGATCTCACGAAAAGTCGCGAGAGTCGGGCTGCCTGAAAACGTTATGACGGCACTGCCGTATATTCCGTGGTATTTCGGAATGGTCGCGGGCTTACTGATATTGCTTTTTGTGCCGCGAAGCGAGGCAAAGGTCCGGTTCCACGCCGCCCAGGGACTAGCTGCTCATGTTGCGATTCTTGTCGTTTCGACTCTGTTAGGTCTTTTGGGCTCGGTCGTGGAAATGGCGAGTTTTGGCACCGGCCTTTTCAATCTCGTCGCGATGATAATGCTGATCATTTTTGCGGTGAAGGCCTGGAAAGGAAAGCCTGTCCATATCGAATCGGTCGATGAACTGACCAACTGGCTCGATGATAAGATCAACCCATCGCTCGGAAAAAGTTAATATATGTTTTGTCAAAAGTGCGGAAATTCAGTGACCGGCGGCCTGAAATACTGTAACTCCTGCGGTGTTAGGCTCACAGCTGGTGCCGAAGATAGCGGGCGGCCGGCAGGTAAGATGCTCGTCGGTGTTCTTAGTGCACTTTCCGTGATCGTTATCACCGGCATCGGAGTTTTCATCCCGTTGCTGATCATTCTGCTAGAGAAAAGCGTCAAACCCGAAATAGTGGTAATGATCTCGTTCGCCTATCTCGCGACGATCTTTGGGATAAGCTTTTCGCTCGTCAGGCAGGCATCAAAGCTGATCGACGCAAGGCTAAGAGGTGCAGAGGGCTTCTCCGCCCCTGAGCATCGCGAACCTGCCCGACTAAGCCCGCTAACCACCGCCCAGCTTGAAGAATCAAGAATACCCATCGGCAGCGTGACCGATCACACGACGCGAACACTCGACAAAATATCGCTTACACGAAACTGAAGCTACTTACAACTCGCTTCCTGAACCGCCGCAGCCTAAGACAACCTACATCAACACAAGACCTATCATTATTCCCGAAAAATAATTTCTCTTTGGTTTCATTAGTCCTCCCTTAAAAACTCTCAGCTTCGGTGAGGTCGCCGCGTTCGCCGCGAAGTTTGAGCAGGCCGGTAACCACAAGATAGATCGCGAGCACGATCAACGCCAGTGACGTGATGCCGTTGATGAGTTTTATATCAAAGCCGGTCGAGGTTTGAAAATTACCGATGACGAGCGATGTCAATGCCCACAGCGTAATGCCCAAAATGAATAGCATCGGTAGCAAAGTGAACGCGATCCGTCGCCGGGCTTTGTAAAGCCAGACGGTGATGGAAAGCAGAGTGAGAGCCGCCAAAAGCTGGTTTGACGCTCCGAACAGCGTCCAGAACTCGAGATACGAGCCCGGCTTTGCGAAGAATATCAATAGAAACGGCAACGCGACCGTTATCAGCGTGCCGATCACAGCACCGATATGGCCGGGAATTCCGATCAGCTCCTGTATCAGATACCGCCCGAGCCGCATCGTCACATCCAGCGTGTCGAACACAAATGTCGAGAACGCCATCGCCCCGAACGTGATCGCGAACGCGAGATATTGTTTGCCGATCACGAGCGAAAGAAAATTCCCGATACCGTTACCGTAGATCTTGCCGGCCGACAGGCTTCGTCCGTCAGGCCCGACGAGAGCGTCGCCCGCCGCTATCATCACCGTCACCAGTGCGATGAACGCGACAAAACCTTCGGCGAGCATCGCTCCGTAACCGACCGGCCTTGCGTGCGATTCCTTATCGAGCTGCTTCGATGTCGTCCCCGAACAGACAAGGCCGTGAAACCCCGAACACGCCCCGCACGCGATCGTCACGAATAAAAATGGGAAGAGCATTCCTGTCATCCCGCCGACATCAAACGATTTGAAAGCCGGCTGTTGGATCTCATAGCCGCCAAAAAAGATCCCGATCACGCCCGCCGCGATCGCCGCGTATAGGACAAATCCGCCAAGATAACCCCTAGGCTGCAGCAGTGCCCAGACCGGTAGAAGCGAACCGATAACGCAATAAACCAGTATCAATATCGCCCAGGTCTGATGCCCGAAACTGAATACGTGCGAGAATTGCGTGCCGACATACGACAGGGCAAACGTGGCCGGCACGAAGATGATCGTTGATAGCCAGAGCGGCGGTTTGAGATATCGTTCGACAACGCCGAGCAGGATCGAAAGGCCGAGATATAGAATGCTCGCCATCGCAACTGCTCCTCCGGGATTGAAGCTGGTTTCGCCCGCCAATGCCTCGTCTCCGGCGACGAACGTCCCTGCCGTAATATCCGTAAACGCGACCGTCACATACACGAGGGCGATCCAGATGAAACCCATCAGAGCCCGCCCGGCCTTGCCGCCGAGTTTGTCACGCGTGATCTCAGCCACCGACTGTGCACCGTGCCGGACCGACGATGTCAGAGCCGCAAAATCGTGGACCGCACCGATTAGCACGACGCCGAGCGCGATCCAGATCAGGCACGGCAGCCAGCCGAAAGCGATACACGCGATGATCGGCCCCGCGATCGGTCCTGCGGCGGCGATCGCTGAGAAATGTTGGCCGAAAAGATAGAAGGGTCGCGTCGGTACAAAATCTTCACCGTCGTTAACGGTATTCGCCGGCGTTTCGCGGGTATCGTCCAACTTGAATTGGTTGGCGATCCAACGTCCATAACCGAAATAACCAAAGACGAGCCAAGCAATTACGGCGACAGCGATTAGCGTAAGCATAGATTTACGACGGCTAAAACTTTATTTTTGAATGGTCGATGAAAAGAATCTGCTCTAACTTTACATATAGAATTTTATATGTAAAGTTACGGGAATATATGACATCCGAAACTTCACTTCAAGAAAAATACTCGCCTGAAGGCATCTGCTTCGGCTGTGGGCCGGCGAACGATAAGGGTTTGCAGGTTAACAGCTTTCCGGACGGGGACGAGGTGGTCGCGACGTGGCACGCCGAGGCTCATCATCAGGCGTTTCCGGGAATCCTGAACGGCGGGATCATCGGAGCCTTGCTTGATTGCCACTCAAACTGGACTGCGGCGTACTTTATGATGAAACGTGACGGGAAGACCGAACCAGATTGCACCGTGACCGCCGATTTTCACGTGAAATTAAAGCGTCCGACACCTGTTGATGGACCGATAATGCTTCGTGCCCGCGTTGTCGAGTCAACCGAAGACCGAGCGACCGTCGAGGCCGAACTGATCGCCGACGGAAAGGTCTGCGACACCTGCCGCGGAACGTTCGTAGCAGTTAAGCAAGGTCATCCGGCGTATCATCGCTGGTAATTAATGTAGGTAAAGGAGTACGAACAGATGGATAGATCCACGATAGTCGCCGAACTGAATAATAAATACAACGCTTTTACGGACTTTGTCGCAGGGTTCGCCGAGGACGATTTCGTGTTTTCGCTAAATGGCGAGAAATGGAGTGCAGGACAGCAGATCGATCATCTTCGCAGTTCGGTCAAGCCACTGAACCAAGCTCTCAGTGCTCCTACATTTACGCTAAAAGCGATGTTCGGAACGTCAGATCACCCTTCGCTGGCGTACGACGACCTAGTTGCCCGCTATCAGGCAGAACTCGCTGCGGGCGGTACTGCACCGGCGCCGTTTCGACCGGACGATATACCGTTCAGCCGTAAAGATGAACTTGTCACAACTCTCACGGATCTCGTTGCAAAGCTCTGTTCTAAGATCGAAAAATGTGACGAAAGCAAGCTCGACGTCCTTGTGCTACCCCATCCATTGCTCGGAAAGCTGACGTCTAGAGAAATGTTCTATTTCACGATCTACCACGCTGAGCATCATCATGAGCATACTAAGCAGAACCTCGCTGCGAGGCCTTCGCAAGCGTCTTGATCTGTTTTTCGTAGCTCTCTTTCAGATCAAGCCGCTCCATCCAATTGGACTGCTCAAGCATCAAGCGCGGCAGATGTATGACGTCTGAAAGGGCGTAATCGACCAATTCGTCCGTCCAAACGCCATCCCACTTACGATTGAATTTGGCCCGCTGCGATTTGTCTAGATCGACGGCAAAATATCGGTAGAGCGTTTCAGCGAGCGAAGCCGATTGTCCCGCACCACGTGTCAGGACCTTTTCGGCGATCATTGTGTCGTAGACGTTTTCGACCGCGTAGTCGTTTTCGCCGAGAAAATCGAGATCGAATTTTGCGTTGTGAAAGATCTTCACGATCGCTGGATCGGTCAGAATGTCTGCAAGTTTCCCAAGCGGAATTCCTTCGCTGACCGGAACTAAAACATTAAATTCCCCATCCGAGAATTGAACCGAAAATAGCTTTCCGTATCGAGCGCTGAGTCCTGAGGTTTCGGTGTCGCAACCGAGTATTTTTGCCGATGAGAGCTTCGCAAAAGCATTTTCCATCTCGGCATCCGTCCGTGCGACTAGAATATCCATGCCTTAAATTGTAAATTACTAGGGACAAACGAAGAAACACCACGCGGAAATATACAGCTATGCCCGAAATACTAAACGAAACCGAAACCCGAATAATTGCTTCGCTGGTTGAAAAGCAAATGACGACGCCGGAATACTATCCGCTGACGCTCAATGCGCTCGTCAACGCGTGCAATCAAAAAAGCAATCGCGAACCTGTCGTTTCCTACGATGACAAGACCGTCACCGACGTTCTCGAACGGCTCCGTGACCGCAATCTGGTTTACGTTTTCTACGGTTCGAATAGTCGGGTTCCAAAATACAAACACATGCTGCCGAGCGTTTACGAACTCGAACCGGCGGAGGTCGCCGTCATGTGCGTAATGATGCTCCGCGGGCCGCAGACGCTGGGTGAGCTACGGACGCGGACTGAACGCCTGTTTCAGTTCGAAGGCCTCGGGGAGATCCAGGAAACGCTCGACGGGCTCATCCGCCGCGACGATCCGTTGGTCGTCAAGATCGACCGCCAGCCGGGACAAAAAGAAGCTCGCTTCGCGCAGTTGCTGAATGGAGAATTCGACGTCGACGCCTTTGCCGCGGCTGTCGCCACCCACCGTGTATCCGGTGGTGGTGCTGACAATCAAAGAGTTGAAAAACTCGAGGAAGAGGTCGCTGAGTTGCGCATCGAGATCGAGTCGATCAAGCAAACGTTTGACGAATTTAGAAAGCAGTTCGAATAAGGCAGAACCGCCTGAGTGAGCAGCTGGCGGAGGCTAAGAATATTAGCCGCAGATGGAAGCAGAAAACGCAGATAGGCATTATTCCTGTCTGCGTTTTCGGTGCCTGTCGGTGGTCAATTTCTATTCAGTTCTAGTTGCCGTTTTTGCGGTAGACTCCGATCTTCATCTGCACGAGATCCTCGATCGAAACACTTGGGTCAGTGGTTCTGGCACGTCGCATGAAGTCGGGTTCAATGTTGAAAATGCGGATCTTTACGACATCTTCCGACGATAGATCTCCAAATCCAGTGGCCTTTAGTTCCCTCAAAAACTCAGGCGTGACTTTGAAGATCCGGAACTTGACCATCGCTTCGAAATCCTTTTCGACGAAACCCATGCCGTAGACCTGCCGCACGTACTCTCCGTCGATCTTGAAGATCCGTGCCTTGACCAGATCTTCCATTTTGAGATCGGGAAAGCCGGTCGCCTTCATTTCTGCCATAAATTTGGAGTCGATCCTAAAGATCGCCGCCTTGAAAAGATCCTCGACGTCCAATTTCCCAAAGTTGACGGAGTTTAGATCGTCAGCCAGGGCGGTCGTCACGTTGATAAGCGCGGCGTTCAACAATTTACCCTCGACCCCTTCGTCATTATCGGTTGTTGCCTTTTCAAAATCGAAACCGCGTGATCTCATCGCGTCGAGATATGATCCACTTGGGGCGAAACGAAATGTCCCCGAACCTTTTCCGCCCGTAAATACGCCGTCGCACTCGAGCGTTCCGGCCTCGCGAACGATACGAAAGTTCACCTTGCCGTTCTGCGTCTGCTCGCGGGTCAGTCCTTGCAGCTCTGAATAATCAAAGCCCGCCCCAAACTGATTTCGGTTTCGACCGCTGCTATTTCGGCTGAATGAAAGCTGCAGTTTGTTTTCGTCCTTCTTAAGGATCGAAATATCGAGCGGGTCGCCGTCGTCGGCATCCCGATGAGCATCACTGTTTTTGTTTGACCAAGGCTCGGATTTCCAAGTGCCGGTTACTGAGTTTTGAGCGACGATCACGACGTTCCCGATAACGATAATAATGAAGACAAAAATGAAGCCCGATAAATGGCCGCGTAAATTTTTATGCATAAAACACCTCTGGATTGTTTAAAATTTTTAACCGAAATTACGTTACAAATGATAAACACCGCTCGATGGGCTTTTATGACAGATCAATAAAAAGCCGGGTCCGAAAAATTTCGGACCCGGCAACACTTCACTAAGGATCAATTAGCCTTTCTTTTTAGGAGCCACGCCCTTTTGCGGAGCAACATTAGAAAGTTTTTTCAGCGTGTCGATCGCTTCGATCGCATTTGCCTTAAATTTATGAGTATCCGGTGCCTTGCTTACGAATGCCTGGAGATAGTTTGCCGCTTCCTGGAGCATCGCCTTGTCATCGTTTACGTAACCGAGATTGACCAAGCTGAGGCCGACTCCTGCGAGTGCGTCCGGGTTATCCGGTGAAGCGACGAGGATCTTTTTATACTCGGCGATCGCATTCTCGGAATCGGCGACGACACGATAGAGGTCTGCAAGGATCATCATCGTCTCGGCTTTCTTCGCAGGATCAGTTTCGAGTTTAATGTATTCGGGGATCAGTACCTTTGCCACTTCGATCGAACTTGGCTCGACCTGCTCAGTTAAAACGCTGACACGGAAAGTTTCACGAGCACCACGAACTGAGATCGCCTGACTCGCTTCGTTATTCTTCGGATCAACAATTTCGGCGGCAGGGGCGTTTTTGGAAATCGTCCATGCACGATTGTACGACTCGGCAGACATCGCAAAATCCTTTCTCACTTTTCCGAATGCTTCTAGCTTGGCCGTCGCATCGGTCGATTTCGCATTTTTGTTGTAAAGATCGATAGCCCGATCCTTCAAAACGGAGCCTTTGTTGTTCAAAAGAACTGGTGCAGTTCCAGAAAAATCGGGGTCTGCCGCGATTCCCTCGTCATACTTAGCGATCGCGAGGTCAAAGTTCTTCGCGTCAAACGCCGCATTACCTTCCTTGAGTGCCATGCCAACGACCTCGTTGGTGTTCATCGCCTTCTTGTTCTTGGCTTCAATTGCAGCGACCTGAGCATCATATTCAGCTTTCTTTTTCTTATCTTCCTCGCTCAATTCACCGGTTTTCTCACCGGAACCTTTCGTCGTAGCAGTGCCCGTTCCGGATGATCCAGTCGAGCCGGATTTGCCGCCATTTTTAATCGCATTTCGCACTTCCTCCTCGGTATATTTGCGACCGTCACCGGCATCGAGAGCGATTACTAATCTTTCCTGACCTGCTTTCACATTGGGATAGAAGGTTGGGGCACAGTTAGGAGCGCTAACAGATAAGACATATGTAGCTCCGAGCAAAAAACCGGCAAAAGTGAATTCGCCCTTCTTGTTAGTTTTAGTGGATGGAAAGCCGCTCTTTATGTCGACCCGAAAAACCTCAATAACGGCTCCGGCCACAGGAGCTTTAGTATCGGCCATTTCGACGCGTCCACTGGACGGTGCGTACTGGCCAAAGGCCGTCGAACTGCCAACCGACATCGTGACGACGATCAACGCGAATAAGAAATAAGATTTGCGAAACATGAATTTCCTCCGATTATTTTCAAAACCACCTTTTAGGCGGTCATATGATGCTCTACTCAAAAAAAGAGTTTTATGCGATTGTCAGTATTCTAACCCAAATTGCACATATTTTCGAAATAACGCCGGACGCTCGTGACAAATTGTTGTGCTTTGGGCAAATTCAAATTCTATCTGCCTTATGATATCTTCGTTTATTCAGCTTCGCCTCTTTTCCTAAGCCTAACTGAGAATTAATCAAATGACCCAGAGAATTTACAATTTTAGTGCCGGCCCGGCGGCAATACCGCTTCCGGTATTGGAACGGGCACAAAGTGAGTTACTGTCCCTTAACGGAATCGGAATGAGCGTGATGGAGATCAGCCATCGATCGAAACCGTTCGAAGCGATCCTCGCCGGTGCAGAGCAAGGTCTGCGAGATCTGCTTAGTGTGCCGGATAATTTCCGAATATTATTTTTGCAGGGCGGGGCATCGCTCCAGTTTTCGATGATCCCGATCAATTTTCTCGCCGCAGATAAGACGGCGGATTACGTTATTACCGGTTTTTGGGGACGCAAAGCACTCACCGAGGCTCAGCGTTGCGGGAATGTAAATGTTATTTACTCAAGCGGCGAGAGCGGTTACCGGACACTTCCCGAACAGGCAGAGCTCAATTTCAGTCCGGATGCCAGATACATTCATTATGTGGCGAATGAGACGATCGAGGGAGTTGAGTTCAAGTATGACATCGACGGAGGAGGAATTCCGGTCGTCTGCGATATGTCGTCGAACATACTGTCAAAACCGATCGACTGGGACAAATACGCCGTCGTTTATAACGGGGCGCAAAAAAATATAGGCCCAAGCGGTGTTGCGGTGGTTTTTATCCGCGATGACATGATCGACAAGATCCCGCAAGGACTGCATTCTCTGCTCGATTACCGTGCAGTCGCGGAGAATAGTTCGATGGTCAATACGCCAAATACGTGGGCGATCTATATGATCGGTCTTGTCTGTGACTGGTTGAAGGGCGAAGGCGGCGTTTCAGCACTCCAGAAACGAAATGTCGAAAAAGCGGCTGTGCTTTACACGGCAATCGACTCCAGCGACGGATATTTCACCGGACACGCCGCAAGAGAGGTTCGTTCGGACATGAATGTCACGTTCAAACTGCCATCGGACGACCTCGATGAGAAATTTTGTTCTGAGGCTGCGGCATTGGGATTAGATGGCCTTCGAGGTCACCGATCATTAGGCGGCGTTCGGGCGTCGATCTACAATGCCTTTCCTCGTGAAGGCCTTACGGCACTGGTCGATTTTATGCACGATTTTTCGCAGAAGAACGGATAAATCGCGAAATATCTGCCCGAAGGTTGCGATAAATAGGAAACTCGATTGTTTTAGGTATTTTTTTTAAATAAGTCCTCTCAAACCACAGGCCAACAATCAAAACCATGACAACGATCGGCAATAAACTCTACCGCGGCACAAACTCGAAGTCGGAAGATGCTGCGAGCATTGACCAACAGCTAAAACGACTCGAGGATGACATCCGAAAATTGAAGATCGATTTCGATATCTACTTCAACGGAGCCACGAAACGGGCGCCGCTTGAGGCACGAGCCCGGATGGATTCGAATATTAAACGCATCGCCGATGATCGTAACCTTTCATTTTCCCAGCGCTATTTTTTCAATTCTCTCGTGTCCAGATTTACGTCATACCGGGAACTGTGGCGTCGGACTCTGAAAGCACGAGGCGAAGAGCTCGGCTAATAAAAAAAGGCGGGTCACACAAATGACCCGCCATCTCTAGGTTTTTTTGATCGTATTATTCCGCGACTCGCGCCACGTTTTCAGCCTGAGGTCCTTTCGGACCAGCCGTCACCTCAAATTCGACTTCCTGACCCTGAAGAAGGGTTTTGTAGCCGTCCCCCGTGATCGAACTGTAATGGACAAATATGTCCTGTTCCCCGGGTTGCTCGATAAAGCCATACCCTTTGGCATTGTTAAACCACTTGACCATGCCGATAGCTTTTGACATTTGATAAATCCTCCTAAAACTTCAAAAAATAATTCGTAACCAGAACCCGACGTGAATAGTGCGGACTCAAGTCAGCCAACCAAACCCCGAGGACGCCTTCGACGAGAAAGTATCGCCGTCAGCCGCGAATATCCGCGCGGATACAACACTTACAAATCAAGATAAATCTTAAACTGCAAGATTATCGCGAGGTTTTCGAGAGAGTGTTTTTAATTGACGTTTGGAAATTTAACCAATACGCGTCGTTGTGTCAAGACATTTTTGAGGATTTTGTTGAAATTCGCTGAAAATTGACATAAATTGTGTGATAACACAAGATAAAGCTTGTCTAAACGACGATCAACCCCTCAAAATGGCAAACGAATACGGCAAAAACGCGCTGCTTTCCTACAACGAATATCTCAAGGTTCCCGAGCTAATAAAGCTGCAGCGGACGCTCTCCGAACCTGTCAGCCACGACGAACTCCTTTTCATCGTAATTCATCAGACGTACGAGTTGTGGTTTACGCAGATCTTGCACGAGATCGATGCGACGATCAAATGGCTCGGCGAGGGCCGACCATTTCGGGTTAATCATAGCCTGCGAGCGGTAACCTCTATCGAAAAGGTGCTGGTATCACAGATACATATTCTCGAATCGATGGCGCAGATCGGGTTTCTCGAGTTTCGCGACAAGCTCAATCCGGCCAGCGGATTTCAATCGATGCAGTTTCGCGAGATCGAATTTGTCTCTGGCCTGAAGGACGAAAAAATGCTCAACTTTTTTAAGTTCGACGATTTCGCCTATGAACGGTTGACGGAGCGATTCAACAAACCCGGCCTTGACGACGCATTTTGGGCTTTTCTCGGCGGTAGCGGTTTCGAGGTCGCGGATCACGATGAACGCGTCAGTTCGATCGTCCAGATACTGACCCATCCCGAGGAGAACGCCGACCTTTTTGTAATGCAGGACCTGCTCATCGACCACGACGAGAACATCTCGCTCTGGCGTTACCATCACGTCCTGATGGTCGAACGAATGCTCGGGATGAAACGCGGAACCGGCGGCTCAGAAGGTGCCGGCTACCTCATCACGACCCTCACGAAACGCTTCTTCCCAGAGATCTGGGAGGCGAGAACGCATTTGAAGGTGGCAGAGCACTAAACAAAAACGGCGAAAACTTCGTTCGAAAAGAGTTTTCCTTTGCGGGTGAGAATTATTCGTCCGTCAGCTATCTCAATCAGTTCGGCGTTCCGAAGGCGTTCGAGTTCGGATGAATATTTATCTATCAGATCTTCAGAGAATTGCTGCTCGTAATCTGATAGACCGATCCCGCCTTCCATCCGTAATCCAAGAAAAATGAATTCGGAAGCACGATCGATGTCTTCGCGCATCACTTCGGCTGAGGCGCCGCTTTCTAGAATATCTACGTATTTTGCGGTGTCGCGTTCGTTTGAGTAACGCTGGCGGCCATCGAATGAGTGTGCGGAAACTCCAAAGGCAAATATTGGGTTGAGCGTCCAATACTTCGAATTATGGCGTGATCTGCGGCTCGGCTTTGAAAAGTTCGCGATCTCGTATTGCTCATAGCCGGCATCGGCGAGGCGGTCGAGCATCAGTTCGTACATTTCGGCGGCAACCCCCTCGTCGGGCATTGGTTGACGGCCGCTGCGTATCTGTTCGGCGAGCGGCGTACCTTCGTTGATCTCGAGCAAGTAGAGCGAGAGATGTTCCGGTGCCAATTGAAGGGCTTCGGTTAAATTTTGTTGCCAATTGTCGAGCGTCTGCCCCGGCAAGCCGCCGATGAGATCAAGGCTGACGTTATCAAAGCCTGCCGCTCGAAGCATCGTGTAGGTGTTGCGGGCGTCGTTCGCATCATGACCGCGGGCGAGCAGTTTCAATGCTCTGTCATCAAATGTCTGCACACCAAAACTCGCTCGGTTCACGCCTAGCGAACGAAATGCGGCGAGCGTTTCCGGCGTGACCGTTGCCGGATTGATCTCGATCGTCACCTCCGTGCCCTCAACCCGTGTAAATCTCGAATCTAAAGTCTTTAGGATGCGTTCGAGCTGTTTTGGGGTGAGCAATGACGGCGTGCCGCCGCCGAAATACAGCGTGTCGATACGCGGCTTCAGGTCAGAGCCATGGCGAAATGGCGGAACACCGGGAATCAGAGAAGCGGTCTCGATCTCGCGGCATAATGCCGAAACGTACCGCTCCACGGCCGCCGAATCGCGATAAACATCGGTCGCAAAATCGCAGTATGAGCACCGCGACTTGCAAAACGGGATGTGAATATAAACACCGGGAAGCGACATAAAAACGTGAAGCCGACGCAAGTGCCGGCTTCAATAATGCTAAGCGAATTGTCTAACAAAAACTAAGGACTCAGGGTTAATTTTCGAGTGCAGCCTTAAATCGGCCACTCCACGCCGATTCCAACTCCTCTATCGGCGTTGAAACCTGCCGTTCTCCGTCTACTGAGATCACAAGCGAAATTCCGGTTACTTTGCCAATAATAGCGACCGGACAAAGGCCAAGAAGTTCGGTTACCTGATCAAGCTTGTCAGGCGAAAAGCTGATAACGATCCGCGATGGCGATTCGCCAAAAAGTAACGATTCGTTGCTGAACTGCTCAGCCGGAAGTTCGATCTCAGCACCGATCGCTTTGCGGCCGAGAGACGCGAAACAACTTTCGGCGATAGCGACGGCGAGGCCGCCATCTGAACAGTCGTGGGCGGAATTTAACAGCATCGCGTCTGCCAGTTTGAGCAAGGTTTCCTGCACGAGCAGTTCGCGTTCGAGATCAAGTTTTGGGACGACGCCGTTCGCGATAAGTTCGTCGGTGGTATGGCCGAGAATCGTCTGGGAATATTCGCTGGCCGCCAGATCGTCCTTAGTTACTCCTAGCAGAGCAATGGTGTCGCCTTCGTTTTTGAACCCGTGAGTGATTATTTTTCGCGTGTCCTCGATCAGGCCGACCATCCCGATCGTCGGTGTCGGCAGAATCCCTCTGCCATCGGTTTCGTTATAAAAAGACACGTTGCCGGAGACGATCGGCGTTTCAAACGCATTGCACGCCTCAGAAATTCCGTCGATCACCTGCGAAAAGCTCCACATCACCTCAGGACGTTCAGGTGAGGCGAAATTGAGACAATTTGTAACGGCAATCGGTTTTGCCCCGACGCAGACTACGTTTCTTGCCGATTCAGCCACGACCAGTTTTGCACCTTCGCGTGGATCGATCGCCGTGAATTTGCCGTTTCCGTCGAGACACATCGCGATCGCACGACGGGTTTCTTTGACCCGAACGACGGCGGCATCGGCTCCCGGCGTGACTGCCGTGTTGGTGCGTACCATCGAGTCATACTGCTCGTAAACCCAGCGTTTCGAACAAATATTTGTCGATGCGAGTAGCTCCAGCAGAGATTGCTCAACACTATCAGTTCGCGGCTCGTCGTTTAACTTCAAACTACCAATTTCCACGTTCCGACTCGGAGCGGTCATCGGCCGTGAATATTTCGGAGCTTCGTCCGTCAACGCCAAAACCGGAAGGTCGGCTTCGAGGACGCCGTTGTGCGTTATTTTGAGCCGGTCGCCCTCGACGACTTTGCCAATTACGACTGCATCGAGATCCCATTTATTGAATATCTCGACCACCTCTTTCTCACGTCCGCGGCGAGCGACGATCAACATTCGCTCCTGCGATTCGGAGAGCAACATTTCGTACGCCGTCATGCCCGTCTCACGCTGCGGAACGAGCGTCAGGTCGATCTCGAGTCCGTTTCCGGCACGGGCAGCCATTTCGACGGACGAAGAGGTCAGCCCAGCGGCTCCCATGTCCTGAATTCCTTCGATCGCGCCGCTTCGCATGGCTTCGAGACACGCTTCGAGCAAGAGTTTCTCCAAGAACGGGTCGCCGACTTGCACCGTCGGACGTTTTTCAAGGGCTTCGTCGTCGAACTCTGCCGACGCCATCGTCGCTCCATGGATCCCGTCGCGGCCGGTCTTTGCTCCCGCATAAAGCACCGGATTGCCGATGCCCTCGGCCTTGCCAAAAAATATCTGATCCGTGCGAACGATACCGAGGGCGAACGCATTGACAAGCGGATTAAGGCTGTATGACTCGTCAAAAACGACCTCACCACCCACTGTCGGCACACCGAAACAATTGCCGTAATGACCGATGCCTTCAACGCATCCTTTCAAGATCGCTTTGTTGCGGGTTCCGTTTTTCGGATCATCGAGCGGCCCAAAGCGGAGCGAGTTCATTGCTGCGATCGGCCTCGCGCCCATCGTAAATACATCGCGTAAGATGCCGCCGACGCCGGTCGCCGCTCCTTGAAATGGCTCGATAAAGCTCGGGTGATTGTGCGACTCGACCTTGAAAGCCACGCACCAATCGTCGCCGATGTCGACGACGCCTGCATTCTCACCAGGCGGCACAATGACTCGCGGGCCGTTTACGGGCAGACGTTTGAGATGTACTCGGGATGACTTATAAGAGCAATGCTCCGACCACATCACGCTGAAAACACCCAGCTCGGTCATGTTGGGCTCACGGCCCATAAGATCTTTGATCTTTTCGTACTCGTCAGGTTTGAGGCCGTGCTGTTCGACAATTTCTGCGGTGATATTCGTCATTGTAAAGCCAAAAGGTCTACTGAAATAAAGAAACGAGTTTATGCGTTTCCGAATTTGTTTTCAAATCGGTTCGCATAAACTCTATGTTTAAGCTCGCTAAACGTTTTTCCGTGGGTTGGCTAACTTTTACGGCATTGCTGGCGCACCGAATGCGGCCCACTCTTCTTTCGCGGGACCGTAAATGCCCGGAAGTCGAAGTCCGGCCTGGCGCATCAGCACCGTTATCTGTCCGCGGTGGTGAGCCTGATGGGCGATCAGGTAAAACAGCGTCATTCCGCGTGACCACGTTTCGCCGTACATTTCATCCTCGATCAACAGTGTCTCATCGGTCCAATTTTTGGTAACCTGGTCGCCGACCGATTTCCCGCCGATCCCGTAAATACGCGCGATCTCGGCCGCACTCGTCGGACATTCGCTATCAGGCACTGGGGCGTCGATCGTCAGGCCTACAAGACCAAGCATTTCGTGAAGCGTCATCGTTAGATGCCACGCGAGAAACCCGAGGGTGCGTCCCTCATCAGTTACCTTTTGTCCAATCGCTCCGTCAGTCACTTCGAGCAAGAGTTTTCCGGTCATCTCTGCCTCATAATCCCAAGCCTTCTTAAAATCTTCTATCTTTCTGAACATTTGTTATTCCTCCTGTGATGTGTATGTGCAATTTTGTTGCATAAATGAAATACCATAGATATGCCACGAACTTCAAGTAAGAAATTCTTGTTAGTAACGACGGCTTAACCTATTAGTTATCTGGCAGAAGTAAACATCGCCTTACCAATGTGAGAAGAGACGATCTGCCGAAAATCCTCGGGTTTCGAAGTTCCTTTCAAGAAAGGTCCGTTCGGAGTTAATTCTTTGATTATTGGCTCGAACGCTTTTTCGCTACTCGCGAGTTGTTCTTCGCCGCGATATCTCGTGATGAGGATCAGGTCGAAGGCGGAACTCGAATCGCTGCGGGTGTCGATCAGTTCGTAAGAGTCGATCACGCCGCGTTTCACCGCTTCGGCCCGGTAGAAACGCCAGTTGTTCTCGTAATAGTAGATGGTCTCATCGCGTTTGCCATCTTTTATTTTGATAAGGTCGATGGTTTCAAAAAGTCCGTTTCCGGCGACCGGTAAGCCGAGTACGCGGTCAACATTTTCTTTCAGCGTATCGAAACGGACCTTTCCGCCTCGCTGATAGGCGAGCTTGCCGTTCGTCTCCATCAAAACCGTTAATGGCAGATTGCCGGCCCAATCTTTCGAGACCAATTGGATCGCGGCACTTTCATCAGGGGTATGAAGTAGGTAGGCGGGCATCTCGGCCTTCATTGCTGTCAGGAATTTCGGAACGTCGCCGTCGATCTCAGACAGCTCATCGAGCGAGATGGTAATAAAATCGATCTTTCCTTTGTAAAGATTGTCGAGTTTTACGAGATCAGGAAATTCCTCGCGACAGGGGTCGCACCACGTCGCCCAAAAGTTGATCAGCAACGGTTTGCCGTTCGGTTTGAGCAAGCTCTCCAACTTCTTGATGTCGATCTGCGTGACAACCTTTGAGTTTTTTACAGGCACCCGCGAAGGTTGTGCGTGCACGGCGATGACAAAGACGCACATCAACAAAAGGCCCGCCAGCGGACAACGTTTAATAACGGAATTAATCATACTTATGTTTATTCGCCGACGCGTTTGATCGAACAACCGAATGCATTTGCCGAGGTGCGACCAATCTTTTTACCGGCGAGCGAGGCGTCAAAGGCCGTCCGTAGATACGGGTCTGTGACGTTACTGCCGGAACGGTCGTTGTCGATCGCTCCGTGATACTGCAGAACATTCTTAGCATCGACAAAGAAAACTTCTGGTGTGACGGTTGCTCCGACCTTGTCGGCGAAAACGTTTCCTTTATCGAAAAGCACGGTGAATTTATAAGTTGCGTCGATATGGGTTTTTACCCAATCGAGCGGTTTTGCGGCATCCTTCTGGATCTCACCCACGTTCGAATTGATACCGATAAAAGCGATACCCTTTTTCTCGTAATCAGCTGCGATCTGATTCATTCGGTCATTGTAGGCCTTGACGACCGGACATTGAGAGGAAACAAAAACGATCACAGCACCGTTTTTTCCCTTCAGATCGTTCAAGGTTTTAACCGTGCCGGAGGCATCTGACAGTGAAAAATTTTCCATTGTCGCGCCCACGGCAAGACTTTGGGCGTTTGCCGCCACAGCGATCGCAAAAATAAAAGAAAGTAGAATGGCAGTTCGCTTCATATAAATATTTCCTCCGAATAAAGATCTAAGATTTCTTTGCTAGTTTAACAACCCGCATACAGTGACACAAGGATTCTAAATTTACCTACGAACCTGTAACGAAGTTCGGCGGTTCAATAGGTGATCGATCAGTAATTCGATTAGTAATTATGATGCGTATTAAACCATCCCGGTTCGCCTGGGACGGTTCTGTTTAACCGAATAGTCTCGGCAGGCGTCGTTGTATATTTTTCGGAAGCAAGATCTCCATCGCGTCGTCGACGGTGACGATCCCGGCGATATCGCCCTCGTCGTCGATGACGGGCAGAGCAAGTAGATTGTATTCGGAGATCGTTTGGGCAACGCTCTCAGCCGATTCAGATGGGTGAGCGAAACGGTAACCGGTTCGCATGACCTCTTCTAATTTCATCTCCGGATCTGCGAGAATTAGGGATCGGAGGCTAATGAGGCCGCAGATCTTCCACGAATCTTCCTCTTCGACAACGTACAGATAGTAGATCATGTTCGGTGTCTCGGCCATTTCGCGAAGTCGGGCGATCGTCTCGCTCACGGTCAAATATTTCGGGAAAACGACGAATTCCGTCGTCATCAAACCGCCGGCGGTATCGTGTTCGAAATGCATCAGCTCGGCGACATCAGCCTTTTCATCGTCGTCCATCAGGTCGAAAAGTTCTTGTGCCTTGTCGTCGTCCATTTCGTCGAGCACGTCGACGGCATCGTCCGGAGACATATCTCCCAAAATGTCGGCCGCGCGTTCCTCATCCATGTCTTCGAGTATGCGGGCTTGTGCCTCCGTCGACATTTCCTCGAGGGTGTCGGCGGCGATCTCGTCGTCAAGGCTTTCAACGACCTCGGTGCGGTGAACGGGTGAAAGTGTTTCGGCAAGCTGAGCGATCTCGACCGGGTGCAGCCGTGAGAGCTTGTCTTTAGAAGATTTAAGCTGAACCGTCACTGTCGTAGTATCCGTCGCCAGATAGCCGACGTCGGCCCAGTCGATCACCTCGACGGCGCGAGCACTACCGAAAAATCCCTGCGGCATCAATCGGCGGACGAACCCTTGCAAACTAACGTCCGCACCTGATACGCGCCAGATATCACCCGCTTCGATAAGTTGCACATCGTTCACGCGAACAACGCGTTTTCCGTCGACGTCGATCAGCTGATTGTCGAGCACATCCTTTCCCAATAAAACCTCGCCGTCACGCCTCATGAATGGGGCCAGATCGAGAACGGTCGAGGTCATCGTTGCTCCGTGAAGCCCGAGATCCTTAAAATCGCGGCTCGGCATAAAAAAGTTTCGTCGGCGATAGCGCGCAACGAGCCCGATCACCGGCGGATGTTCCTCTTCGCCGTAATTGACGAGCACGTCTTTGATGACCGCGATCTTCTCATTGCGGGCGTCAAAAATGGGCCGATTCAATATCTGCGACACGTAAAGCATTTCAAAAGGTTAGCACAGAAAGGCGAGACAAATTCCGAAAACGACAAATCAGGAAACGGAATTTTACGCATAGCTATTGCGAGTCACTCGTTATTTCAAAATATCGTTTAACGACGTTAACATTTGTATAAAATTGTTGACGTTTGAAGTTTTCCCGTGATAGTGTAATAGATGAACCGTATTCTGGTTCGGCTTCTACATTACGCTTACCGCGCGATACAACCAACCCGATGAAAAGCTCACACCTGATTTTCGCCCTTATATGCTTCCTCAGCATAAACACGTTTGCTCAGGATCGCCCGCGATACTTCGATAACTTTGACACCTCACGCGGCGTTGAGGTCTATCGTCCCTCGATGCCCGCCCCGGTAGCCGCCAAACCGAAAGACAAAAAGCTGGTTAAAAAGACCGGTCAGTCCCGTTCGAGAATGGATGTTTCGGAGGGTTTTGCAAAACCGCAAACCGACAGCCTGAGAATGGTGATGGGCACGAGTGCCGGCATGAATGGTTTTACGACGGGCGATTACTCGATCGACTCTTATATCGTTGAATCGAGCCGCCGCTACAACATTGACCCATTGCTCATTTACGCTCAGATGCACCAGGAATCGTCTTTTAAGCTGAAAGCTCTATCGTACAAGGGTGCGAGCGGCCTCATGCAACTGATGCCCGCAACGGCCCGCCGCTTGGGTGTGACGAATATTTATGATCCCAAGCAGAATATCGAGGGCGGGATCAAGTACATGCGGATGCTTCTCAATATGTTCAATCAGGACGTAAACCTCGCACTCGCCGGATACAA
>JAYSZT010000191.1:0-3944 GCA_043737915.1 Acidobacteriota bacterium | reverse complement strand
AACCAGTACTCCGGTGCCACCAAGAACGCGATCTTCACCGCCCGTGAACACTGGCCCGAAGCAACCGCGAAAAAACTCGACGCGATCATCGGCAAGTATCGATAGACATGCCTTTCGCCGCGTAGCGGTACGATGAATGTAGCCGTGGGTTTTAACCCACGGAAGCTGGATGAAATTGAAATCGCGTCGCGTAGCGACGGTTGAGTTTGACTGGTAGTAACGTTTCAATCGTCACTACGTGACGTCGAACAATATCCGAGCTGACCGTGGGTTAAAACCCACGGCTACACTCAAACCATCGCTACCCGATGAAGCGATCTAAAATGAGAAAACTATTTCGCAAGTTTTCTCATCTCTTATACTTATGAAGAAGCTTCTTTTGATTTCATTTGGCATTTTGTTATTCGGCGGCTCGGTTATGGCTCAGCGGAATGTCGTTCCGGCGATCGATCGTGATCCTTTGCTCGAAATCGATGCGAAGCACAACCTCGATGTGGCACGGCAGGCGTTTGAGCTTAAGAAGGCTTACAAAGGCGTGCTGCTAAGGTTCGAGGAGACTTACGCGGCTTATCCCGACTTTTCCAAGATCGACGAATTCCTTTATCTCGCCGGCATGAGCAGCTATTATTTGTCTGAGAACAAGGGCAAGCAAAAGATCGACATGAAGACCGAGAAGGAAAAAGAAAAGTACGCCCCCGCGAAACTGAAAGAAGACGCGATCGGATATCTCTCAACCATCATCGACAAATACCCGGAAAGCAAATACAAGAACGACGCCGAGAAAACCCTTGCGGTGTTAAAAGGAAAGTAGATAGTTCTCGGTAGTCGGTAGCTTTAAGTCTGACTACTGACTACTGACTACCGACAACTGACTACCGAATACTGACTGCCGGACATGAACCTAAACCAAGTCACCATTTACAGCGACAAGACGACCGAGACCGTCGAGTTTTTTGAGAAGCTTGGGCTCCGTCGGATCGTCGACTCCCTGCCGAGATACGCGCGGCTTGAGTGTCCTGATGGCGAAGCGACTTTGTCGGTGTGCGAATTCGGCGATCTGACGCCTGTCGAGGCATTAAATAATGTCGTGCTCTATTTCGACTGTGCCGATGTCGACGCCGAATACGAACGCCTCACAGCACTCGGCCTCAAATTCACCGAACCGCCCACCGATCGAACGTGGCTCTGGCGTCAATGCTACCTCGACGACCCGAACGGCAACCACATCTGCCTCTTCAACGCCGGCCAAAACCGCAAAAATCCTCCTTGGCGAATAAACTGATGTGTGTTATGTTCGCTAAATTACGGAATCAAAGATGAAATATTACACAAAGAATGTCGTTACTACTTTTTCGTTCCTCTTCATTTTTGCGTTCTTATTCAATGCTGATGCGAAGGCTCAGACGGCTAATGGTGACGTGTGGGAAAGCGCGAGCAGACTGACACTGATCACTTTTTTCAAAGACGGCAAGGTTAAATTTGAGGACGACGATGATGGAGACGGTGAATTTTCTGACGAGAATGGGACATTTAAGACGAAGGGAAATTCAATCGAGATGGATTTCGTCGGAAAGACCATCAGAGCCGTCATCACAAAAGACGGGATGCGATGTGTTTTGTACTACAAAGGAACTGCTGACACGTACACATTCGAGTTGAAGAAATACTGACAGCATTGAATCGAAAAGTAACTCCACACAAAATGAGAGGCGGAACATCCCACCGAATGTTCCGCCTTTCTGACTACTAACTACTGACTACCAACTAATTATTACTGAACGCCGTAAAATCCTCTTCGAACGCCGTAAGATCACGTTACGACGCCGTCCCAACGCCTTCGAACACCGTTAGATCACATTCGAACACCGTCCAAACGCGTTCATTCGATAAATAAATGCGTCCGTCCACCAGCAAATTCCACTCAATAACTACGCAAAAGCCCGCAAACACGAGCCTATTGCTTTCAGCATCGAGCCAAGTTAGAATATCGGCAATGAACTCGATTGAACTATTTGCGGGAGCTGGAGGTCTGGCCTTAGGTGGCTCTATTGCCGGATTGGAACATTCGGCGGTGCTCGAATGGGATTCGCATTCTTGCAATGCTCTTCGCCACAATATCGCGCGTCCAAACTGGGAGTTCGACAAATGGAATGTTCTCGAAGGCGATGTTCGCGATTACGAATTCACTGAATACAACGGCACGGTTGACATCGTTTCCGGTGGCCCGCCGTGTCAACCATTCTCCATTGGCGGTAAACATAGAGCAAATAAGGATGCCCGAGACATGTTTCCTCAAGCCGCTCGTGTCGTTGCCGAGGTCGCACCTAAAGCCTTTATCTTCGAGAATGTCCGAGGTCTCGCCAGGGAATCATTCAAAAACTATTTCAACTATATAACCCTTAGACTTAGCTACCCGGAGGAAACGATTGGTGCAAAGGAGGATTGGACAGAACACCTTACCCGTCTCGAACGGATTTTTACACGCGGCAACTATCGTGGACTGCAATACCGGGTTCTAAGTCAGGTGTTAAATGCGGCAAATTTTGGGATACCGCAGCAAAGGCATCGAGTTTTCATCGTAGGCTTTCGGTCAGATATTCAAAATGAGTGGAGCTTTCCGACTGAATCACATTCCGAAGATTCGCTGATTGTTGATAAATGGATAGAGAAAACATACTGGGATGAACATGAACTTTCTCTGAAAGAGCGCCCAAAGATCACGAACTACGAAGAACGACGGCTCTCGCAAATAATTCCACCGCTACGTCAACGCTGGCAAACCGTTCGGGACGCGATTGCCGGACTACCTGACCCTCGGACAAAAAAAACCGCCCGAATCTCTGGACATAAGTTTCAGCCGGGAGCGAAACCTTACGCGGGACATACGGGGAGTCAACTTGACCTTCCGTCGAAAGCTCTTAAGGCTGGCGACCACGGAGTTCCTGGCGGAGAGAATATGATCGCTTTGCCGGATGGAAGTTATCGATACTACACAGTTCGTGAAAGTGCTCGCATTCAAACTTTCCCTGACACATATGAATTTCCGTCGTCTTGGACCGAGAGTATGCGACAGATCGGAAACGCCGTGCCTGTAAATTTGGCGACCGTTGTTACTGCAAGCGTGAAGAATGCTTTGCCTCTAGAAGCGAAGGTAAAGAACGGTAATTAAGAGTCTACCGGCAATATGGTTTACAACCCTCTCGATAAAAAGAATCTGGGTGTGAGCGTTAGAAACGCGATGCTCGCCCAGCCGATTTCTCCACTTCCACCGCCCGAATCCTTTATTGGGGCTGGCATATATGCGATTTATTATGTGGGAGGATTTGAAGCCTACAGAGCAATTTCGGCTGCGAACGTGGACGGAGTTTGGGATCAACCCATTTATGTTGGAAAGGCGATACCAGCAGGCGCTCGGCAAGGAGGACTCGGCCTCGATGCTCCAACGGGCAACGTTCTCTTTAGGCGGATTAGGGAACACTCCGAGTCTATTAATCAAGTTCCCAGCCTAAACTTGGCAGATTTTGCGTGTCGTTACCTCGTTGTGGACGATATCTGGATCCCGTTGGGGGAGTCGTTACTTATTGAAGCCTTTCGTCCGCTTTGGAACATGGTGGTAGATGGCTTCGGTAATCACGATCCGGGGGCTGGTCGCTATCAACAACGAAAGTCCTCTTGGGATATACTCCATCCTGGACGTATATGGGCAGAACGGTGCCAGGCCGGACGACCCGAAGAAGATATTATTGCCTCGATACAAGCTCACCAAATTCGATCGTAGAAATCACAGACTATTCGCACGCGCATCGCATAATACCTCATTGCCGTGTAAAATGTAGCATTGCGTTTTGATACTAGTATATTCGGAGATTGATTTAACACATGTCATTAACAGTTGTGGGTAGTGTGGCGTTTGATGCTTTGGAGACGCCGTTTGGGTCGCGGGA
>JAYSZT010000190.1:0-18873 GCA_043737915.1 Acidobacteriota bacterium | reverse complement strand
AATGCCGGGAATTGCTCACACGTTCAAAAAAGGCCACCGGATAATGGTGCAGATCCAGAGCACGTGGTTCCCGCTCGTCGCGAGAAGTCCGCAGAAGTTCGTACCAAATTATAAACTTTCGACCGCCGCCGATTTTCAAAAAGCTACGCAACGCGTTTACACTGGCGGCAAACATATTTCGGCTATTATTTTACCGATCCAGAAAAAATAGAAAATTATGCCCATTACATCGATTATATTTGGAGTTTTACTAATAATTATCGGAGCTGTCGGATACGTTCATGGGATCATGAATGATAAACCTAGCATTACCGCACTCATCCCGGCATTTTTCGGGATCGTGATCGCGTTACTCGGACTGGCCGCCCAGGTAAAAGAGAGTCTGCGAAAGCACCTGATGCACGCGGCGGTGTTGATCGGATTAATTGGATTTTTGGCGTCGGCCGGACGGCTAGCATCGAAATTCAGCGATATCGCGATGACTCCGGCATACATCGCCCAGATCGCAATGGCGCTTGTTTGTTTGCTGTACGTTATTTTCGCAGTTCGATCATTCATCGACGCAAGAAAAGCACGCAACACCTAGTTTGCAGAAGCCCGCACGAAGTAAGGGCGTCTAATTCAACATCGAATTAAACGCCCTCGTCATAAAATGCTTTCTAACTAATCAATTTTCTTGATCGTGTCGAGAGCGATCTCGATCCTCAACCCACCGTTGTAATTGGCAGCCGTGATCGTTCCTTTGTGGGCTGACACGGCACGCTCTGCGATGGCGAGTCCGAGGCCGATCCCGCCCGTCTTTCGCGTCCGGTCTTCACCTACGCGGTAGAACGGGCGAAAAAGATTTGCGAGTTCATCTTCCGGAACGCCTCCGCCGTGGTCTGAAACTTTGAGAACAGCGTGGCCATTTACCGCCTCGAGCGACACATCGACCACTGTTCTGTCTGCCGTGTAACGAACCGCATTTCGCAGCACATTCTCGATCGCACTTCGTAACAGATTTTCGCTGCCCATCACTGAGCATTTGTCCGCCGAGCTTATCTCAACAACTTTCCCGTTCGCCTTAGCCTCAAAATCGGCATCTGCCGCGACGTCACGAACCAGTTCCGCAAGGTCGATCCGACGCTGGTCATAATCATCCGCACCGCTCTCCAGTTTTGCCAGCATCAGGATCCGCGAGATCATCTCGTTGAGCCGCGTGGATTCCGTCTCGATCCGGTTGAGCATCGGCTGGGTCTCGGCATTTGATTTCTGTTTCGCGATCTCAAGCGCGACGTTCATTCGAGCGAGCGGCGAACGAAGTTCGTGCGAAATATCCTGCGTCAGGCGCTGTTGAGACGTGATCAGCGATTCGATCCGCTCGGCCATGATATCGAAATCACGTGCGAGCGAGGCAAATTCGTCGCGCCGCTTTCCAACGCGGTCAGCAACTCGTGTTTGAAGGTCACCGCCGGCCAGTCGCTGCGTTGCTTCGCGAAGCTTTCCGAGCGGCGACGAGAAATATCTTGCCAAGGCATAGCAAACTAATCCCGCTGTCAGGATCAGGGCTAGTATTTGCATCCATCGGTTCGTAATTTCACCCGTCAGCGAAGTTTGGGCAGGACGCCTAACCTGAATAATATAGACGAAATCAGCGTTAGTTGGGTCGGTGATCGCCCTTGCCGCCACTGTCATTTCGGGCAAGCGAGCGAATTCCACGTTTCGGCTTTGCCGAGCTTCAGTGATCAGGTCTAATCCCTCACCCGAAACCTCGGTCCCCGCGATCTGCTTGCCATTTCCGTCGAAAAACCCAATACCCCTTACCCGTTCGCTGTTCGCGAGTCGGGTTAGATACGTCTGCAAGCCGTCGACGCCTTCTGCTTGGTAGATTTGCAACGCGGTCTGCGAATTCATCACGACCGATTCGCCCATGAAGTTCTGCCATTGTCGGGTTAACGGTTCGGTCTGCGTCGACCAATTCACGACCGTCACGACCGCGAGTATTAACGCGATTGCCAGCCAGAACCAAAGGAAAATTTTCAGAAACAAACTCATCTTAAAAGTTCACTACAAAACTGTATAAATATATCCGACCGACCGTATCGTCTTGATACGCTCGCTGCCGTCAGCACGCGTACCGAGTTTCCTTCGCAAATTACTGATATGCATATCCAGGCTCCGGTCGAAAGGAGAAAGTTTTCGCTCCAAAACGCGCTCACTGAGATCTTCTTTACGAATGATCTTCCCTGCCTCGCGGAGCAATTCGCTCAATAACTCAAACTCTACCGACGTTAAATTAAGCTCCACGCCGTCACAACTCGCGACTCGGGATGCTGCCGACACCTGGATTCCGTCAATATCAAGCTTTTCGCCCGAATCCGCATCATCGGACATCGTCTCGGTCCGCCGCAGGATCGCCCGCAGCCGTGCCGCGAGTTCACGCGGGTTGAAAGGTTTTGGAAGGTAATCGTCGGCACCGATCTCAAGCCCGACAATGCGTTCCATATCGTCACCACGAGCGGTCAACATGATGACCGGTAGTTTTGACTCCACCCGCAGGTTTCTCAATACATCGAAACCGTTCATTTTCGGCAACATGACATCAAGGATGACGATGTCAAAATCGCCGTTCAGAGCCTTTGCCAGCCCCGATTCGCCGTCATTGACCGACTCTATCGTGAAACCCTCGACGGTCAGGTATTCCGAGACTAATTCACATAGCTCTTCGTCGTCGTCAATTATCAGTATTTTGTTCATGCAAGAGTCGAGAACACCCAAAATGAATTCTACTTCAAAATAAGCCTTCGCGCCTGCGTTTTACAATTCTTTACACATCCTAACGAAATCACCACATTCGAAGCCTCCCGCAATTCGTCTTTCACTGTGACGGCGAAACTGGTCGCCAAATTTTATAGACGACAGGAGAAATCATGAAAAAAATCATAGTTGCAATATTAGCGGTCACAGTTCTAGCGACGGGAGCGATCTTCGTTTTCGCACAAAAATCGGAAGGTAAGGGTGGGCACTCACTCACTCGGGGTTGGGGCCACGGACGCGGGCATGGAATCACTAAATTGCTCCGCCAACTCGACCTGAACGAGGAACAGAAAGCGAAAGTAAAGGAGATCATCGGCACAAATAGAGCTAGCTTAGAGCCGACTATGCAGGCAATGAAAGAGAACCACGCCAAGATCCGAACGCTCGGTACTGACGGCACGTTCGACCAAGCTCTTGTCGAGGCATTAGCTGCCGAACAGGGCGACCTGGTCGCGAAAACGATCGTTCAAAAAGAAAGTGTAAAGGCACAGATCTTCGCGATCCTGACGGCTGAGCAGAAAGTAAAAGCCGCTGAACTTCGGACGAAATTCGAAGGTAAATTCGAGGAACGCATGAAAGGTAGATTCGATCACGACGATAAACCGGCTGGATCGGAATTCTAATTAAATTTAGAACCAATAAGCAAAACAGGCCTCGTGAGCAATCGCGAGGCCTCTTTTATTCAACCAAACGGCCGCCGATGATCGTGAACTTCACATTTCCATCCGCATCCATCGCCACCAGATCTGCTCGCTTACCCAACTCGATCGAGCCTCGGGTTGATTCGAGACCGAGCAAGCGGGCCGGATTTGCCGACGCCATCGCCGAGACCTCATCACTCGAAAATCCGATCGATCGCATCCGGTTCACTGAGTCCAACATTGTGATCACAGAACCGGCAATGCTGCCTCGTTCGTTCCGAGTTTTTCCGTTTACGACGGAGATCGTCTCGCCCCATAACTCAAATTCGCCCTCGCCCTGCCCGGTCGGAGCAACCGAATCGCTGATCAGAGAAACTTTATCCGTGCCCTTCGCACGACACGCAAGGCCTAGCATTTTCGGGTGAACGTGAATACCGTCGGCGATAATATCAAAGGTGACACCAGGGTTCGTCAGTCCCCAACCCGCGACACCGACCTCCCGATGATGAACACCGGTCATTGCGTTAAAAAAATGCGTCATGTGGCACGCTCCGGCCGCCAGAGCCGCATCGAGCGTCGCGTTGTCGGCCTTCGTATGTCCAATAGAGACGATCCAGCCGTGCCGCACGAGTTCCTCGATAACAGCGATGCCGCCCTCGATCTCCGGAGCCAGAGTTGTCATGTGAATGCCCCGCCTCAAACGCGGCAGTTCGCCGATCACTGATAGGTTCCGGCCGTTCTTAAAATACTCCGGCCGTAATGCCCCGCACATCTGCTCACTCGCAAAAACGCCCTCGTAATGAACGCCGACCGCCTGAGCCACCGCTTTGTCCGTCTGCAGAACCATCAACTCATCAATGGCACCGATCACCCGCCGATAGTTCTCGTCCGAATCCGGCACCAACGTCGGCACCCAAGCCGTCACCCCGTTCTTTGCCAAAAACGCCGCGATCGAAAGCAAACCATCCGCATCCGCCTCATTCACATCAACCCCGACCGCTCCGTGATTGTGAACATCAATAAATCCTGCGTAAAGCTCGCGGTTTTCAAGACTTATCGTTTCATCCGCAGTGGAGCGCCCAGTTGAGATCTCAGCAATTTTTCCGTTTTTGATGAGTATATTGATATGTTCCAGTATTCCCTCGGGCAATAGAGGCTTAGCGTTTTCAATCAAGAGCGTTTCCATAACCTATATTTTAGCAAATAAAAAGGCCCAAGCCGGGGCTTGGGCCGTAGATGTTTCTAATCTGAAATCAGACTAGAAGTTGAATTTCGCACCGAATTGCATTGTACGCGGGTCGCGAACTGTTGTAACCGCACCAAAATTAGCGGCAGTAACGTTTGTACTCAAAGCTCTGAAGTTAGTTTTGTTAAAAACGTTGAAGCCTTCGGCCCGAAGTTGTACTCGGAAGCTCTCTCCAAACCTCAAGTTTTTCACCAAAGTAACATCGAAACGGGTTGTTTTTGGTCCCGTAATGTTTCCTCGAGCAGTGTTTCCGACAATATTAGGAACAAGAATCCTATTTCCGCCTGTATCCAAAAGATTCGGATTTGTTTGGAAACACGCCGTGTTGAAGAACTGTTGAGCAGTTCCCAAACCGCCAATATTCGGATTACACAACAGGTTCGGACGAGCAGCCGGATTGGTGTTGATAATTCCAAGTCCTGCCGGATCATACGCCGAGGTCGTAGCAGTGAAAGGAAGTCCGGTGTTGTAAGTCACAATTCCGGAGGCTTGCCAACCGCCTAATGCCTTACCGATAAAACCCTTTTGGGTTTTGAAAAACGGTAATTCATAGATGTAGTTGATCGAAAGAATATGTCTGCGATCAAAGGCGGCCAACTGATATTCACTCGCTAGATCATAAGCATTCTGCGGTGACGTTGTACGGTCATTAATACTGTCTGTCAAATTCTTTGACCAAGTATAAAACGCATTAACTTGTGAACTTCCTGAAAAACGATGCTGTGCCGACACCTGCAGACTATGGTAGTTAGAGTTGTATTTCGGCTCAACAATCGCTATCGACCGATAACCTTGATACGGACGAAGCTGGTCGAGGATCAATGTATCCGTAAATAGAGTTGCACCGACGATATTGGTGTTACCAGCGGCTGCGGTATTCGCCTGCCCGCGGAAGGCATAACCCGGCAATTGGCAAGGAACCGCAGTGAAAGCTGCGACTTGACCAAAATAATTATTTCCCGGTGCACATTGCGAAGCTAACGCTCTACCCGGACGAATACTGTTCAACTCCGTCAAACCTTGCAAATGCACTGCTTTTGAACCGTAATATCCAACAGTTACGACAGTTTTCGAAGTAAGTTGCTGCTGCCAATCGAGCGACCAATGCTGAATATATGGAGTTTTCCAATCGGCCTGAACAGCTCTGAGACTCTGAGATGTCGTTACCAAAGAAATTCCCGCATTCGAGGATGGGTTGTCGAACTGCGTTGCACCAGTTGTTGCTGTTTCTTGGTACGGAGGATTCGCTCCGATATTTTGAAGAAAAGTTCCGTTCAATACTTGTTCGTGATAAATTCCATAACCCATTCGGACTGAGGTTTTACCATTCTTAAATGGATCCCAAGCCAGACCGATTCGAGGTGCGAAATCACGCTTTGAGACATCGATCACGTATTTTCCAAACGGTGAAACAGTTGGGTTACAGTTGTTTGGCGCGGTCGCGAAATTTTGTGAATTCACGATCAATCCGCTACAGAAATTCTTGGTTGGATCAACAATTCTTGTTCCAGCCCCCGTCACACGTGGAGCTTGGTTAGGATCGAATAATGAAGGAAGAAAATTCGATAACCGACCATTCTTATCCCACGGTGCTCCAAAATAGGAATATCTTACACCGAGCGAAAGCGTTGCATTGCTTGCGATCTTCCACTCGTCTTGAGCAAAACCTTCGACCGTTTTCTGTCTGAGATCTGCGGTGTAATCAAATTTTGCCTGAGAGAATGCGGTTGCGTTTCCGACAAGAAAACTCGCCCATCTTTGTAAGTTCTGCGAAAGAGCGGTCGTGATAGGCACGACGACCCCGTTAGGCAGTGTGAAGCTTGTCGGTTGAGTTACGCCTGTTGGCAAAGTTACGCTAAACGCACTAAAGTTGCCTTCGTTATTACCCGCCAAGGCATTTTCATTCTTCCTGTAGATCGAATAAGTTCCTCCGAACTTAAATGAATGATTCCCGCTCAACCAAGTCGCACTACCACCGAAATTTTGCTTGTACGAGAAATTGTCATAAGGACCGAAACTCGTCAAACCGGTAAATCCATTTCCCGACAGAGTCGGAACACGATCCCTCTGATTCGCATAAGGAAGTGTCAATGGCACATTCGTGTTTCTCAAAGCCAATGAACCGACGTTCTCACTGAGAATCGCTCCGTATCCGTAGTTGTAACGGCCTTCAAGAATGAACTTTGAGTTAACAACATACGTTGTTTGGTAGGTGTGAGTTCTTCCCGGCGAATTAGTTCGAGTTGTCGAAACTCCAGGAAGACTCGATCCTGAGGAAAACAAAGCGTTTCCATCCAAAGTTGGTATCTTATCTCGCTGGTATCGATAGTACATCGACCATTTATCATTTACGCTATGGTCGATTTTGATGATTTCCTGCCTGAAGTCTGCCTCATTCGCAATTTGAGCAGTAAGTCCATATGGGTTGCCCGCAGTACGCGTGTTCGGTAGCGGAAGATTACGGTAAATACCGCTTAGATATCCCAACGCTGCAGGATTTATCCGCCCGGCTGCGATAGGCGTATTTGGATTAAGAATATTTGCACCCGTGCAAGGCTCTGAAAGATAGACCCTGTTAACACAAACAAATATTGGGAATTGACCGTTTCTCAAAAGTTCATCCGGAACGATCGTACCAACAGGTGCTGTAAAACGACGGTCGCGTCTGACCTCTTGTGAAAAGAAGAAAAACGTCCTTTGATACTTCTTGAAATACGGTTCTTTTGAATCGAGCTCGCCAAAATTCAGGAATGAAAGGGGACCTCCAAGGGTCCAACCGTAATTGTAATATCGAAAAGGAGCACGTCTTGCCTGGTTGTTATCACCATCTCTTCCAGGATCATTGTTTCTCCCGAAGGGCGGATTACCCGTGATGCTATTTGTCAAAAAGTTGTTCGCATTGAAAGCCTCATTACGAGCAAAAACAAATGCACTACCACTAAATCTCTTGCCGCCTGATCGAGTAACAACGTTTATCTGTCCGCCGCCGCTCCGGCCTGACTCAGCAGGATAAAGCGAACGCAGGACACGAAATTCACCGATCGAATCAACACTAGGATAAGCTTGGATGGTCAAGTTCGAGCCGCGGTCCGTCACGTCAGCACCGTCAACGGTAAACGTGTTCGTGCTGCTACGTGAACCATTAACTGAAACATTTACTGTATTTGCCTGTCCGTCCGGATTAGTTGTCCCGACGTAAACCTGGTCGGCTAGATCGTTTGAAACGCCCGGCGCAAGGGTAATAAGCTGTACAAAGTTTCGATTATTGATCGGAATTTCACGGGCTTGATCACCGTTAATGAGCGTGCCGCTTGTTGCTGAAGTCGTGTCGATCGAAACAGAATCGGCCTGAATCGTTACTGTTTCTTCAATTCTACCTGCTTCGAGGGTCACATCAACCGATCTGCGCTGCCCGACATCGACTTTGATGCCGTTCCTTTGCGACTTTTTGAAATTCGTGGCCTCGACCGTAACGCTGTAGACGTTTGGTTGAATCAGCGGAAAACTAAATTCGCCATCATCGTTTGTTACGACTGTGCGAACCGTGATCCCTTTTTCCGTGTCCACAGCGGTGACAGTGGCTCCTGCTACGGCCGCACCAGTAGAATCTTTAACCGTTCCAACGATCGAACCAGTTATTTCCTGTGCGGCGGTTGATCCGGCGAGGCATATTGCGAGTGCAAATGCCGTCAAGATCGAACTAAATATTTTCCTATTCATATTCTTCCATCCCTTCCCAAAATTTTCTGCCAAGCTATTTTTATCCATAAGAAAAATTTTCGTTTCCGTAGATTTATTCAAATTTTCGTTATCGCAACGGATACAAGGAATACGCGAAATTCTTGCAAAATCCTTCTAAATCAACGAGTTGTTACGAAAATGTGAACTTTGAAACTTTTATAACTCTATTCCATTTACTTATAGAGCAAATATGATGCCCGACGGCGGGTAAAATCGGGATTTTTTGCATCAATTGCTTTTTCGATATCTTCGGGCGTTTCGCCGCGTTTTACTCGGTCGAGAATTTCCTGATTGACAAGCAAACGGGAGTACTTTTCGACCTGCCATTCTGCCGGATAAAGCTTTCGCAGGGCGGCCGCGAACTCAATTCCCATCCGGAAGGAATCGAAATTAGTTCGGTCCGTAACCAAAATATTGACGCCGCCGAGCTGCTCGTCTTTGAAGACCGAAGCGTTTGGCTTAAACCGGATCGGAATGAAGCGGACGCCTAGGATATCGCGATCGTTCAGGTATCTCGCCAGCTTTTGCCCGTCGATATACGGAGCCCCAACGACCTCAAAAGGCGTGTCGGTACCGCGACCGACTGATAAATTAGTAGTTTCGAGTAGGCCGATGCCCGGATAAAGCGTTGCCTCGGTCAGCGAACGCATATTCGGGCTCGGATTCACCCACGTCTGACCTGTCTCGTCGAACCACATCGCCCGCGACCAGCCATCCATCTTGATCACGCGAACGTCAGCACCGATCTTTCGCTCCGCGTTCATCATCATCCCAAGTTCGCCGATCGTTAGACCATATCGAACCGGGATCGTGTGGGCGGCGATGAACGAAAGTTTGTCTTCGTCAGCCAGGGAGCCTTCGACAGCGTTGCCGTTGATCGGGTTTGGACGGTCGAGGACGTACACCGGCTTTCCTGACTTCGCGGCCTCTTCCATAACGTTCTTGAGCGTTGCAGTGTAGGTGTAAAATCTCGCTCCGATATCCTGAATGTCATAGACAAATGCATCAATCGTCGCCGTCTGCTCCGGCTTCGGCCGCCGCATCCCGTCTTTGTAAAGCGAATAAACAGGCAAGCCGGTTTTCTCGTCTTTACTGTCGTCGATCTTCTCGGTATCGAGTTCCCCGCGAATGCCGTGTTCCGGCGAGAACAACGCCACGAGGTTCACATTTGGAGCTTCTTTAAGAATGTCGATCGTCTGCTTCCCCGCGAGATTGCGACCTGTGTGATTCGTCACGAGACCGATCTTCAATCCCTCAAGCTGCTTAAACTTATCGCGTTCAAGAATGTCGATACCGTTAAGGACGGGTCCGTATCGCACCGCAGGTGGTCGAACAAGTCCAGGGCCGATGGTCAACTGGGAAAAAGCCGTTGTGTCAGCCTGCCGTTGTGAGGCAGCGACTAAGTCTCTGAACTTCGGAATCTGTGCCGCAACCGCTGAATTGTAAGTACTCTCCGCCAACCGATAAACCTCAACAGGCGTGTCTTCTACAGCCGACGCCGCGACGGTCGCGATCTTCGCACGCAGCGGCCCGACATCGCCTTTGCCGTCGGGGTGAACGCGGTTTGACAGGAAGACGACAAACGTCCCCGAAACCCTATCGATCCAAACGCTCGTCCCCGTAAAACCCGTATGCCCAAACGACCCAAGCGGAAAAAGATCGCCGCGATTCGACGAGAACGAAGTATTAATATCCCACCCAAGCCCGCGAGCGTCGCCCGATTCGCTAACCACCACCGGCGCCGTCATCTTCGCCACCGTCTGCACCGACATCACCCGCTTCCCATCCAACGTCCCGCCGTTCAACAGCATCTGGCAGTATCGGGCAAGATCGTCAGCGGTTGAGAAAAGTCCGGCATGGCCAGCGACGCCGCCCATTCTGTATGCTGTAGGATCATGTACAAATCCCTGTAGCATCGTACCACCAAACCTCTCGTCTCCTGTGAAGGTGCCGCCAAGGTAGCTGAGTTGTCCTTTAATGTTCTCCGTGCGTGCGATTTTACGATATGAAAGTGCATCAGTAGAGAAACTCTCGTCGGGAAAGGTTCTCGGCTTGATCTCAGCAAGAGTGTGAACTCCAGGCTGTCGATATTTCGTTTGCATAAGACCGAGCGGTACAGAAAGATTTTGGTATACAAACTGACCAAGCGATTTTTGCATTGTTCCGGTCAACGTTGGCAGCTCACCTTGAAATAAGTAACCTCCATTACCGGATTCATTTCCGCCTAGCAGTTGAACTATCTCGCCCAACACCTCGAACCCAATATCCGAATAAACAAACCTCGTCCCCGGAGGCGCTCGCAGTTTCTCTTTTTTCAGAGCGGCAAGCATCCCGTCGCGGCCGGTCCATTTTTCTTTGAGGTCAAAATCGGGAGCGTATCCCGACGTGTGCGTGAGCAGTTGCTGGATCGTAACGCGTTTTGCAATCGCGTCGTCGATGTCGGGAATGTACATTCCGATGGCATCGTTCAAACGCAGCTTGCCCTGTTCGACCAGAATCATTATCGAAGTCGCCGTCGCGATCGGCTTGGTCAGCGAAGCAACGTCAAATATCGTATCGACCGTCATCTTCTCGACGCTAGGCACCAGCGAACGATTGCCATACGCCTTGCGAAAAACGATTTTCCCGCGATGCCCGACCAGAACGACAGCGCCAGGCAATTTTTTCGCCGCGATGTCAGCCTCGACAAGCGCGTCGATCTGATTCAGCTTCGCCGCATTCATTCCGACCGTCTGGGGAGCCGCAACGGGAAGTCCCTGCGAAGAAATATTGACCGCAGATAAACAAAGATAGACACAGGTAAGAAGCGAAAAACAAAGCCTCGAAACTGAAACATGCCGCAAAACTGATCTCATAAACAATTGACCGCCTTTTTCTTATCTGTCTTAATCTGCGTGCGTCCGCGGTTAATTTATTTCCGCGCCTTCAGTTCCTTCTCACGCTCGACGAAGCTTTCTTTGCACAACTTCACGAACTCCTTTGCGATCGGCGAGAAGTAGCCTCCTCTCAGCCTTGCGAGGCCGAGTTCCCAGTTGATCTCAGCGCCCTCGATGAGCCACGAGACAAGGCGGCCTTCGCGGATCTCGTCGGCGATGGTTTTGGCACCGGTAATACCGACGCCGAGGTTGTTCTCGACCATTTTGTCGATCGCTTCCTGGCGGGAGAGCTCCATCACAATATTCGGCCTGACATTGGCCGCGTGGAAAAAATCATCGATCATCCGCCGCGTGTTCCCGCCGCGTTCGCCAAGTATCAGCTTTTCGCCGGCGAGGGCAGCCGCACTGATATAACGCTCTTTTGCAAGCGGATGCTTCGGATGAGCTATGGCGATCATTTCGTCGCTGAAAAGCAGATCGGTCTGAATATTCGGAGCATCTATCGGAAACGAAACGAAAGCAATATCGATCTCACCGTTCTGTATCTTCTCGATCAATACCTGGCTCGGCCCGGAGATAACACCGAGTTCGGAATTGGGAAACCGGTCGCGCAAACCCTTAAGGATCTTCGGCAATTGCTGCGTTGCGAACAGCGAAGACGCCGAACCGATACGCAGACGCCCGTGCTCGACGCCGCCGAGCTCGGCGATCTCCGCCAGAGCCGTATCGTGTTCGCGAAGTATCCGCCGGGCACGTCCGATGAGGTGTTCGCCCGCCTCGGTCACGATCACGCGTCGCGGCGTGCGGACGAAAAGCTGTAGGCCAACCTCGTCTTCAAGCTGTTTGATCTGCATCGAGATCGCCGCCTGCGTTACGTTCACGCGTCTCGCCCCGGCGGTAAATGTTTTCGCCTCGGCGATCGCCAAAAACGCTTTGAGCTGTCTGATTTCCATAGACTTAGTTTAAATGTGGAGACATCAATTAGATTAGCTTATTGAATACATAAAATCCGTTAAATTTGATTATATGTCAAGTTTGTCAAAGAATGGTGTTGTATTTTTTCTAAGTAAAACTTTCATCGATGCCAAAAGATGCCATAAAAAGTAGCCGTAAACGCAAGTTTTCTCAGCTATATCTTGGTGTCGACGGCGGCGGGACCAAGACGAGCGTTTCGTTAATGAATGATTCCCGCGAGGTCGTCGCGACGGGCATCAGCGGGCCGTCAAACCCGCTTCGGGTCGGCGTCGAGACCGCTGTTGCAAATATTACAAAAGCTCTCAACGAAGCCTGCGACACCGGCGGATTTTTTCGCGGAGACATCGCCGCCGCCACGCTTGGCCTTGCCGGTGTCCGCCGATCAGATATTCGCGAACGCGTCCGTGAAAGCTTTGGGACCAAATCAGGCGTTAAAAAAATTCTCGTGACCACCGACGCTGAGATCGCCTTGTACGGCACAACTTTCGGCAAAGCCGGCCTCGTCGTCATTGCGGGAACCGGCTCGATATGTCTGGGAACGAACGACGCCGGTGAAAAAGCAATTGCCGGCGGTTGGGGGCCGATCGCCGGAGACGAAGGCGGCGGCCGCGGGATCGCCGAACACGCATTGCATAGCGTCGCAAAAGCATCCGATGGTCGTGGCGAACCGACTTTGCTGACGGCTCGTGCCGGAGAATATTTCCGTGCATCGACGCCGGAAAACCTGATCGGAGCCATCTATGCTCCTCAGATCGACAATAGCCGCATTGCCGGGTTTGCCCGCCTCGTCGTGGAAACGGCGAAGGAAGGTGATAAGATCGCCATCGAAATAATCGACAACGCCGGCCGCGAACTCGGATCTGCCGCCGCCGCCGTGATCGCCAAACTCGGGCTCAAAAGGAATAAGTTTGCAGTCGGATGCGTCGGCAGTATTTTCGAGGCCGGAGAACTTTTAACAATACCGATGCTATCCACCATCCACGCCGCCGCATCAAAGGCATATCTCGTCACGCCCGAAATGCCGCCATCCCAAGCCGCAGCGATGATGGCGATGAAAAACGGTCAGAACCACCTGCAGTAGCGCGTGGTTGAACTTGAGAAAATGGAATTGCCGATAACAGAACAAGAAAATCCCGCGACCGCCGAGATCGACGAAGTTTCGACTCTCGATGCCGCTCGGCTGATCAATGCTGAGGATAGAAAAGTCGCTGAGGCGGTTGAGAAGGTTTTGCCCCAGATCGCGGAGACGATCGACCGAGCGGTCGAGCGTTTGAAAGATGGCGGGAGGCTTTTTTATGTTGGGACAGGCACTAGCGGACGCCTCGGCGTGCTTGACGCAAGCGAGATTCCGCCGACGTTTGGCGTAAGTTACGATCTCGTTCAAGGCGTGATCGCCGGCGGTTACGACGCTCTTTACAAAGCCACCGAATCAAGCGAAGACGACCACAAGGCCGGAGATGAAGACCTGAAAACTCGCGGAGTGACTGCCAAGGACGCCGTGATTGGCCTTGCCGCCTCCGGCCGCACGCCGTACACTATCGGTGCTCTTGAATATGCGCGGGTCTTGGGATGTTTTACGGCCTGCATCACATGCGTTCCTGATTCAGCGATCACGCACGAGGTCGATATTGCGATCGTCCCAGTCGTCGGCCCCGAGGCGATAACAGGCTCGACCCGCATGAAATCCGGTACCGCACAGAAGATCATTCTCAACATGATCTCAACCGTCACGATGATCAAACTCGGCTACGTCCGCGGCAACCGGATGACAAACGTGAGAGCGGGAAACGAAAAGCTGAAAGACCGCGCAGTGCGTATTTTGATGGTCGAAACGGGTATCGACGATAGAGATAAGGCCGCCGCATTATTGGCTGAAACTAACTTCTCGGTCCGCGACGCTTTGAATATCTGGAGGCGACGATGAGTAGAACACGATTCAGCCAGATGTTTTTGTTGGTGATGCTTTCGATGGTCTTCTCAACCTCGTGCGGCAATATCTTTGGCTCCGGCGATTGCGGATACGAGGCGAGATTGAAAAAAACCGACGGTGCGAATAGCGTCGAGATCCGCATCCTTCGAGTAACCGCCGAAACGGTTGGTAGCGTCACGAGTTGCGGCTATTCGTATATACAAACGCGAGCAAAAGTGGAGATCAGCGGAACATCTCTTCCCGAGGGCACCGGCCATAATCGATTGAGCCAGACTCACGTCTACCGAAACGATCAAGACGGCGTCGACTACTATTACGAAGCACCGGCGGGCTTCGATCCGCGAAAGGACATTATTCGCATCCGAAACAAGGATGGTTACAAGTATACCTCTCGCCCGGAAACCATAAAGGAGTGGTCTGCGGCCTCGACGACGATTGCCCTAAAGTGAAAAGGACCAATAGATGCAAACCATCATATTTATCATCCTAACCGGCACTCTGGCCCTTTCATGTTCGACATCGTTCATGGATGCCGGACCGCTCAACTGCGGCTATTCGGCGTTCTACGATGCGAGGGGAAATAACGGCAAAATTGAGATCATATTTTCACGGGTCACGGCCGAAGGCGATGACCCTCGAAACTGCGGCTTTAACTATATCAAGACAAACGTCATCGGAGCAGAGATCGACGGCATCGAATTGCCCGAAAGGATGGAAACCGACAAATTCGAGGGCGAGAAATATTTCTATGCCGCGCCAGCTGGTTTCGACCCGCGAAAAAATGTGATCACTATTTTTAATAAAAGCTATGTCTCGGATCCTTCGTCGGTCAAACAAACGGACAACCATGTGACCATACCGCTAAAGCCCGCAAAGCAAAAATAATGCAAACACTCGACCTCATCATCATCTTCGGCTACCTGATCGGCATTACTGTCTTCGGTATTTTGTTTTCGGGCAAGCAGGAGACGACGGCGGATTATTTTGTCGGCGGGCGAAACGTGCCCTGGTGGGCGATCGCGATGTCGATCGTGGCGACGGAGACGAGCACGATCACTTTCATCTCGGTTCCGGGAATCGCGTTTGCGAGAAACGGCAATTTTCAGTTTTTGCAGCTGGTTTTCGGATACATGCTCGGGCGCGTGGTGATCTCGTTGATCTTCATCCCGATGTATTTCAAGGGCGATCTGCAGACGGTTTATCAACTGCTCGGCGATCGCTTTGGGAACAAGGTCAAGATGCTAGCGTCCGGTCTGTTCGTCGTCATGCGAAATATCGCCGACGGCATCCGGCTCCTTCTGACCGCGATCGTCCTTGCGGCAGTTTACACGGCATTCGTGCCGGGAACCGATGCGACTTTGGTCACCGTTGCTTCGATCATCTTGCTCGGGGTAGTGATGATCGTTTTCACCTTCTACGGCGGAATGGAGGCCGTGATCTGGATCGAGGTCGTCCAACTCGTGATCTATATCGTCGGTGCAGTCGCAGCGGCGGTCGTGATCGCTAATCAGATCGAGGGAGGTTTCGCCGGAGCGATCGAGCTTGGACGGCAATTCGACAAATTCGATATCTTCGACTTCACTTGGGACTTCACCAAGACGTATACATTCTGGGCCGGGCTCATCGGCGGTTGCTTCCTGACGATGTCGACGCACGGGACCGATCAATATCTCGTTCAGCGATATCTATGCACTGACAAACCGAGCCACGCCTCTTTTGCGTTGCTCTCGAGCGGAGTGGTCGTGCTTGGGCAGTTCATCGGGTTTTTGTTCATCGGCGTGCTCTTATTCGCGTTCTACGCTCCGTTCAACGCACCCGAATATGCACAGGCCGGCGTCGCAAATTCCGGCATCGCCGCCACATTTCCCTTCTCTGGCGGCGACAAGGTATTTCCCGATTTCATCACTAAATTTATGCCATCGGGAATTTCCGGTTTAGTCGTTGCTGCCATATTCGCGGCCGCACTTTCAAGCTCGCTGAATTCGATCGCCGCGACGTTCGTTAACGATCTGTATAAACCGTTCAAAAAGAACGCCGACGACAAGCACCTGCTGAAGATCTCGTATATCTTGACGCTCGTTTTCGGCGTTGTACAGATCGTCGTCGCCCTTGTCGTCATGCGCCAGGAACGATCCGCTCTCGATCAGGCTTTGTCGATAGCCTCGCTGTTCAACGGTCCGGTTCTCGGCGTATTTCTCGTCGGCAGCTTTATAAAACGCGCGACCGAGATACCCGCTCTCATCGGCATGCTCGTCAGCATTGCGTTGATGTTCTATATTCGATTTGCAACACCTATCGCGTTCCCTTGGTACGTTTTGATCGGTAGCGTAACAACATTCGTCGTTGCCTGGATCGCGACAATGCTCTTAACAAAAAAGAAAAATGAAATTTCTGCTTAGTATATTTACCCTTTTCATATTGGTCACCGGCTCTATACCTGTTGCGAAGGCACAGGCGGCGAAACCTAGCGCGCCTTTCTGGCCTTCGAAAAAAGCGTGGAATTTTGCCGCGAAATACGTCAAGAAAATGTCGGTCGAGGAAAAGGTCGGCCAACTCGTCCACGTCGGCATAAATGCCCGATTTGCGAATCAGGACAGCCCGTTTTTCAAAGACATCCAGCGTCACGTCGTTGAGAATAAGGTCGGCGGGATCATTTTTTTCGGAGCACCGATCTACGAGACGACTATTCTCGCCAACCGTATGCAGGCGGCCGCGAAAACTCCGCTGCTGATGTCGCTCGATGCGGAAACCGGAATCGGAATGCGGTTCGAGGACGCGACGAATTTCCCGTGGGCGATGGCGATCGCTGCGACCGGCAATCCCGAATTCGCCCGTCGCATGGGCGTCATCACCGGCCGCGAGGCCCGTGCTATCGGCATCCAGCACGTTTACGCTCCGGTTCTCGACGTAAATAATAACGCCGATAATCCGGTGATAAATGTGCGCAGTTTTGGCGAAGATCCCGATGACGTCGCCAAGTACGGCATCGCTTTCGCCCAAGGTGTCCAGAGCCAGCGAACTCTCGCCACAGCCAAACACTTCCCAGGTCACGGCGATACGAACGTTGATTCGCACCGCGGCCTGCCGATCATCGATCATTCGCGCGAAAGCATGGAAAAGACCGAGCTCGTTCCATTTCGCAAAGCCGTCGCCGAAGGGATCACGTCGATAATGATCGCCCACATCGCCTTGCCGCAAATAGATGGCGAAGAGATCAAACCGCTCAAAGAATATCTCGGCGGTGACGCTGAAAAAGGTTCAGAGATCGTCAGTCAACAAGCGACCATTCCGGCAACGCTTTCAGCAAAGATCCAGACCGATATTTTGCGCAAGGACATGGGATTCAAAGGTCTGATCGTCTCCGATGCGATGAGTATGAGCGGACTGACACTCTATTTCGACCAAGAGGAAGCCGGCGTCAGAGCGTTTCTCGCTGGCACCGACATTCTCGAAAAACCCTCCGACGTCGATAAAATTATCCGCGGCCTCATCAACGGTGTGAAAAGCGGCCGCATCCCGATGGAGAAACTCGACGAATCAGTCACTCGGCAACTCGCTTGGAAACACGAACTTGGCCTATTCTCTAACCGCATCACGCCGATCGATCAGATCGACCGTCTCGTTTCCGGTGCTGATACGACAATGTTATCGGATGAAATAGCGACCAAAGCGATCACTCTCGTTCGAAACGAAGCAGGAGCACTGCCGCTCGACGCGAGCAAAAAGATCGCCGTGATCGGCATCTCAAACGGTTTCGACGGGCCGCTAACGATGAGCAGTCTCGTCGGCACACTTCGATCCGGCGGCGTTCGATTCACGCCGGCGTATTTGCAGGAAAATACCGTTGACGAACAGGTCGCGGCCGCCCAAAAAGCAGTTGACGAAGCCGACACCGTGGTCGTTGGACTCTACGGACGCGTTCGCTCCGGTGCAAAAAACAGCGTCGGCATACCCGAAAACGGAGCGAAGATTCTCAAAGACGCCCTCAAAGCCGGAAAAAAAGTGATCGGCATCAGCTTTGGCAATCCTTATATCTTAAGCAGTTTTCCCGAATTGAAGACTTATCTCGTCGCCTACGGTGATATGTCGAGCCTCCAGCGAGCGTCCGCCCGTGCGATCACCGGAAAGCAAGACATTACCGGTCGTCTGCCGATCACTCTCCCGAATTTACACCCGCGTGGAACCGGGATTCAGCAAATAAAACCATGACTGGAGGGCAAGCATCCCTGATTGCTGGACTCCGTGATAAATTAAAGTTATCGGCAAGCAGGGATTCTTGCCGCTCCAGTCAGATATGAATCAAGCTTGGGAGATCGAAACTTTTCTCGACATTCGCGACGGACAACTTCATATAGATGGAGTTTCCGCAGTTGATCTCGCCCGGGAATATTCGACGCCGCTTTTTGTCTTTAGCGAAGCCCGCATCAATCACAATATCGCCCGAATCCAAAAGGCCCAAGCCGTTATCGGCTGTCCACTGAAGGTTTGCTACGCCGCCAAAGCAATGTCGACGATGGCAATTCTGCGAACGGTGAAGGATGCCGGTTGTGACATCGAGGTCAATTCCGGCGGCGAACTCTGGAAAGCTCTCGAGATCGGATTTCGTGGTGATCAGATCATTTTTAACGGAACTAGCAAAGAAGTTTGGGAGATAGAAAATGCGATAAA
>JAYSZT010000189.1:0-18885 GCA_043737915.1 Acidobacteriota bacterium | reverse complement strand
AAATATGACACAAAGTTCGTCAAAATGGAAGATTGTTCTACCGTTACAATCCCTTTTCGCACGATAAACCAGCTTTTTTGACCGATCTACGGGGCTGTGTTTCACAAATAAAACATTGTGTCATTCCGCCAGGACTGCTAAACTAGATATACGATAATGGATCTGACAAAAAAGCTAGAAATATTAGCCGATGCCGCGAAATATGACGCGTCGTGCGCTTCCAGCGGATCGAAGCGTGAACGCTCGAAAGACGGCATCGGAAACACCGAAGGCATGGGCATTTGCCATAGCTACACGCCCGACGGACGTTGCATTTCCCTGCTGAAATTATTACTCACCAATGTTTGCATTTGGGATTGCTCATATTGCATAAACCGTAAGTCGTCTGACGTCAAACGTGCAAGGTTCACACCCGAGGAAGTCGTTCGACTTACGATCAGCTTCTATAAGCGAAACTATATCGAAGGTCTTTTCCTGAGTTCAGGAATCATCCAGAATGCGGATTACACGATGGAACAGCTGATCTCAGTCGCCCGCAAACTTCGTGAAGAAGAGAATTTCGGCGGTTATATTCACCTTAAGGCGGCACCCGGAGCCTCGCCGGAACTGATAAAACTTGCGGGACAATACGCCGATCGCCTGAGCGCGAATATAGAAATGCCGGTACAGGCCGACCTCGACGCATTGGCTCCTGAAAAAACGATCGCTGAGATCGAGAACACAATGTCGGATATTAAGCTCGGCATCGACGAATCGAAGTCGGATAAAGCGGTGCCAGAGTTTGCACGTGCAGGTCAATCAACGCAGCTCGTCGTTGGTGCGAGCTCGAGCACGGATACGATAATCTTAAACAAGGCTGAGAGTCTATATAATTCGTATTCCCTGCGACGCGTTTACTATTCGGCGTTCTCACCCGCAATTCATACGGACGTGAATATTCAGGTCGTAAAACCGCCGCTTATTCGCGAACATCGTCTGTATCAAGCGGATTGGTTGATCAGAAATTATGGTTTTGCTGCCCACGAGGTCACTGAGGGTTTAGATGGCGGTAATCTAAGTCTCGAGCAAGACCCAAAGCTCGCATGGGCATTGCGGCATCGTGATTCTTTTCCTGTGGATGTAAATCGGGCTTCGAAAAGCATGTTGCTTCGGGTTCCTGGAATTGGCATTCGGAATGTGACGCGAATTCTGCGGATCCGGCGTTTTCAGGCGATCACGCTCGCCGATCTATCGCGGCTTCGGGTCACATTGTCGCGGGCGAAATGGTTCATTACCACGGCAGATCACAACCCCGATGTATTCAAGCTGGACACGACGTGGCTGCCGACGATCTTTCAGAAGAAAGTTACTCAGCCGTCGCTTTTTGAAGTGCCGGCGACGCTCGCTGCGGCCGTCACAGGTGAGCTGTAAGAAATGATAAATGTTGCGGTCGACAACGATTTCCGCTCTTGGCGTGCCGCAGTCAGGCCGTTGATAAACAGCGCCGTCCGACCCGAAACTATCGTTTGGAGCGGTCATGGCCAAGTTAGCTTATTTATCGACGATACGGTTGCAACAGCGGATGGTCAAGAGACCTGCGTGCCCGGGGAATTTATCAAACTCGCAAAAACAGTTGCTTGCTACGATAGCGATGAAAAATGGCCCCTACTTTACAGCCTTCTTTTTAGGATCGTTTACGGGAATAAGCATCTACTCGAGATCGAGTCGGATCCGGACGTTCTGCAAGCCAATTTGATGGCAAAGGCAATTGGTCGCGACATACATAAATTTCACGCGTTCGTGCGTTTTCGCCGAGTCGAATGCGAAGGCGATGAGGTTTACGTCGCATGGCACGAACCGCAACATTTCACGGTCGAGCTAGCGACTCCATTCTTTGCACGTCGTTTTGGATCAATGAAATTCTCGATCTTGACTCCCAAAGGTTGTGCTCATTGGGACAAGGAAAAACTCTCTTTTAGCGAAGCAGTTTCGAAAACGCTAGCCCCGAACAGCGATGATTCGGAATCGCTTTGGCTAGTCTATTATCGCTCGATATTTAATCCGTTTCGACTTAAGATAAAGGCGATGAAAAGAGAATTTCCGATTCGTCATTGGGCGACTTTGCCGGAAGCAGAATTGATACCGCAACTCATTCGTGAAGGTTACGAGTCGAGTAGCGACGGTTAACGTACCAAATCAAAGCGATTCCAACGATCGCACCAACACAGTCAATCAGCACGTCGTAAGCCGAACCCGTTCGCGTGGAGATAAAGCTCTGGTTTGTCTCGTCAAGAATTGCGACGACAGCACATAGGAGCATTGAAAGCATTCGCCACGGTAAATACTTGCGGTTAAGTAGTGCTCGGGCCGCAAGAATCCCAAGGATGCCATAGACGGATAAATGGGCGAGCTTTCGAATATATGCATGATAGTTCTGAAGCGAGTCTTCGGTTGCTGACGGGAATAGAAACTCGAGAAAGGGTCGAATAAACGTCGACGTTTTATTCACCGAACCGCTTTCGCTGGACAGATAAAATATTACACAGATCCAAACAAAAAGCGGCGCGTATGACAGTAGCCACACGAGCCGCTTTGGTCTAAGAACTGATCCAGCCATTAGTTAGGCATATTGCCTATCGAAAAACTCCCGCCACCGCCGATGACGATCAGGATCAAACCGCCGACTACCAATAGAAGCGGCACTAATCCTTGTTTCTTGACAAAGTAAAAGATGATGCCGCTGAGGGGTTGGCAAAAGAAATTTGCGAGGCCCCAAATAAGTTTGTCCGTCGTATCTTTACCGGTTTGAATCGCGGTGACAACCAACCAGATCATACCAATAAAGGAAATAACGGCTCCAATAGCTGATAACATAACGTTCCTCCGAAAAATTTAAAGTTTGTCTAAAAAGGGAAAAGCATCGAAAGGATATACCAAAAAACCCTGAGTTCCAAACTACCAACCGTAATGTTGGTATTCAGAACTCCGGGTCGTTTCAGCTTCAATTAAACCTACGCTGCGGCAGCACCGGAGACCACTTCAATTATTTCCTTCGTAATCGCCGCCTGCCTAATGCGGTTCATATTTAAGGTCAAGGTATCGATTAATTCCCCGGCATTTTTCGAGGCCGAATCCATTGCCGTCATTCGCGAACCTTGCTCGGAGGCGACCGATTCGATCATGCCTTTGTATATCTGAGTCTCGACCTGTTTCGGCAAAAGTCTGCCAAATATCTCGGCAGCCGGTTGCTCGTAAATGTACTCGGTCGAGGCCAGTGGCTCAGCTCCTTCTTCGGCCTCATTTCGCGGGATGGGCAAAAGCTGTTCGATCACCGGTTTTTGCGAGAGGACAGTTTTGAATTCGGTGAAGGCGATGAACACCTTGTCGATCGACTCGTCGTCCGTGAAAGTCTTGATGACCTTTGAAGCGATGTCGAGTGCGTCCTGCAACTTTACCTGCCCCGAACCGGTAAGACCGATATATTCCTCGGCGAATTTAACTTCACGCCGCTTGAAGAAATCACGTCCTTTTCTGCCGATCGGTATCATCTCGGTCGGTTTATCGGAGTTCGATTTCATAAACGCCTGCGTCGCCTTGATGACGTTCGCGTTGAATGCTCCGGCGAGTCCTTTGTCAGCGCTTATCAGCACGATCAGGTACTTTTCATCTCCGCGCTCATCGAGGAGCGGATGTGAGAATTCGTCCGCCACATTCGCGCTCAGGCCGCCCAGCACCGCCGACATTTTTCCCGCAAACGGGCGTGACGAAGTAACGCGATCCTGCGCACGCTTTAGTTTCGCCGCCGCGACCATTTTCATCGCCTTGGTGATCTGTTGTGTATTCTTGACCGACTTAATACGTCGGCGCATGTCCAAAAGACTTGCCATATAATTGAGTTACAGGTAATTGAGTTACAGGTGATCGGTGACGGGCGACGAAGGTTCTTTCCCTCTCGTCACCCGTCACTTGTAACCATTTTTACGCTGCCGCCGCGGCTGCCGTTCCCCAGCGTGTAGCTTTGAAATCCTCGATCGCCTCTTTCATCAGCGCTTTAAGGTCGTCGTCGATGGATCTCTTCTCGCGAAGCGTGTTCAGCACCGCCGGATGTGCGCTTTCCGCGAATGTTGTTAGTTCTTCTTCGAACCGTTTTAGATCTGAGACCTCGACGTCGTCGGCAAATCCGTTGGTGACCGTCCAGATGATCAAAACCTGTTCGATGACGTCCATCGGTTTGTACTGCGGCTGTTTAAGGATCTCCGTCAGCCGTTTGCCTCGCTCGAGTTGTGACTGCGTCGATTTATCGAGGTCGGAACCGAACTGTGCAAATGCCGCAAGTTCGCGATACTGAGCCAGATCGATTCGCAGCGTACCGGCGACCTGCTTCATCGCCTTGATCTGAGCGGCGCCGCCAACGCGGGAAACGGAGTTACCAACGTTGATAGCAGGGCGAACGCCCGAGTTGAATAGATCGCTCTCGAGGAAGATCTGACCGTCGGTGATCGAGATCACGTTGGTCGGAATGTAAGCCGAGATATCGCCAGCCTGGGTTTCGATGATCGGCAGTGACGTCAATGAACCGCCGCCGCGTTTGTCCGACATTTTCGCCGCGCGTTCGAGCAGGCGTGAGTGAAGATAGAAGACGTCGCCGGGATAAGCTTCGCGGCCCGGAGGACGGCGAAGAAGCAGCGAGATCTCGCGGTATGCAGCCGCCTGTTTCGAAAGATCGTCGTAGATCGTTAGAGCGTGGCGTCCGTTGTCGCGGAAATATTCGCCCATCGCACATCCGGCATACGGAGCCAAAAACTGCATAGCTGCCGGATCTGATGCCGAAGCGTTGACGATGATGGTGTAATCCATCGCACCGAATTCTTCGAGCTTTTGGCGAACTTGAGCAACCGTCGAGGCTTTTTGACCAATTGCGACGTAAATACAGATAACGTCTTTGCCCTTTTGGTTGATGATCGTGTCGATCGCCACGGCGGTTTTGCCGGTCTGTCGATCGCCGATGATAAGTTCACGCTGACCACGGCCGATCGGCACCATGGCGTCGATCGCCTTGAGGCCGGTCTGGAGCGGTTCGCCGACCGGTTGACGGTCGATAATTCCCGGTGCGATCTGCTCAACCGGCAGGTACGTATCGGTTACGATGTCGCCTTTGCCGTCGATCGCGTTGCCGAGGGCGTCGACCACCCGGCCGATCATCGCGTCGCCAACCGGAACGCTCATGATGCGTTTCGTACGCTTGGCTTCGTCGCCTTCTTTGATCTTTTGAAAATCTCCGAAAAGCACGGCTCCGACCTTGTCTTCCTCAAGGTTGAGTGCCAGGCCGCGCACGCCGAACGGGAATTCGAGCAGTTCGCCGGCCATTACCTTTTCGAGGCCGTAAATTTCCGCGATCCCATCTCCGACCTTGATGACGGTTCCGACTTCGTCGACCGTCATACTTGAATCGAAATTTTCGATCTGTGCACGAATTATTTCGTTTATCTCGTTAGCTTTAATTGCTTCCATGTTCTTTAAGTGACGGGTGACCGATGGCGGGTAAATGGTTTCAAGTCTTTAACTCGTCACCCGTTACCCGTTACGTTTCATTATCCGTTAACCAATTGTTCCTTTAAGTTCTCCAATTTCGTTTTTACAGAGCCGTCGTAAACGGTCGAGCCGATACGGGTCACGACGCCCCCAATGATTTCTGTGTCAACCGCGAAATTGATCGTTACTTTTTTGCCGGTCAATTTCTCGAGGTTGTTCTGAAAGGCAGCCCGTTCGCTGTCAGGCAGAGGCCGGGCTGAAGTTATCTCAGCCGAAACAAAGCCTCCTCGCTCATCCAAAACGGACTCGAAGCGGTCATTAATGCTGCCAAGCTCGGACAGCCGGCCATTGCGAAGCAGTATCCGTAGAAAGTTCGCTGTCGTCTTCGTCGGTTTTGACGAGGCGATCAGGCTTTCCAGTACTTTTTCTTTATTCTTTTGAGCGATCGCCGGGTTGCCGAAAACTGTCGGCAAATTCGAGTTGGCGGAAAACATATCGTTCCATCCGGAAAGTTCGTTCTTTACAGTTTCGGTCTCGCCGGAACTGAGAACGATATCGGCAAGTGCGACTGAATATCGGCGTGCGATCGTTTCGGTACTCATATTAGTTCAGCCCTCCGATCTCAGCGATATTAGCCTTGACGAGTAACGCATCGCTTTCGCCGTTGATCTGCGAACGAAGTTTAGCCTCAGCCAAACGAATGCTTTCCTCGGCGGAAAATCGCCTCAACTCAGCTTTCGACTGATTGCTGATGCGGGCAAGTTCGGCCTCGGTCTGCTGACGCAAACGATCAGCGTCGGAGGCGGTCTGTTCAGCCAGGCGTTTTTTCTCGAACTCAGCTTCTTCCTTAGCTTTTTTCAGGATATTCGCTTTTTCGGTCTCCACTTGAGCAAGCTTGCCTTCGACAGTGGTCAATTTCGCGAGTGCAGCCTGCTTTTCTTCCTCAGCCTTGATCAGTTCCGCACGGATCGATTCACGCTTCGCCTTGAAGGCTTCGGTGAGCGGCTTTCTGACCAAGTAGACCATAATGCCGACGAACAGAAAGAGATTCAGGAACTTCCACGCCTCAAAGCCGGGAATGTTCAGATACTCGTTATAAAATTTTGTAAATCCGCTTTCCGCTCCAGCCGCACCGGCCAGAAGAAAGATAGAATTGCTGATTAACGCAAACATAAAAACCTAGGATCTTAAAATACTCGCCGTGATCTTGTCGGCCATCGTTTCTGCATTTTTACCGATCGAGGCACGGGCCTCGGCCGCCTGTTTTTCAAGCTCAGACTTACCGCTGTCAAATGTCGCCGCGACCTCTGCCTTTACTTCGCTCAAAGTTTTTTCTCGCTCAGCAACAGCTACTTTTTGCTCGGTTTCGATCAGCGAATAGCCCTCGGTTCTCGCATCGAGCATCGCACTATTATATTTCGCTTCTTTTTCGCCGACGTCTTTCAGAATGCCGCCCGCCGCACCGTCAGCTCCGCCGACAGCTTTCTCACGAGCATCCAAAATACGATTGATCGGCCGAAAAAGCGTCCGATTAAGTACCCAGATCATGATCAGGATCAGGGCAATGTGTATAAATAAGGTGCCGTCCGGAAATAGTTGGATCGACTCAGCAAAAGCCAGCGTATACATAATCAAACTCAAGCCGTATTTACGGTGTGTACAGACTAAGAAACCGCCTGATTCTCAAAAGATATAAGAGTATCACGCGCGCGTTTTTAGGGTCAAGGACGGTCTAACATTGCTCGATACTTGTATCAGCAAAGCTAAAAACGATATCAAACCGCTTGTGCAGCGAATCATCGACGGTCTGTAAATTGCCTGCCATAGCGTTCTGATAACATTCCTCATGAAATCAGCAAAACTCGATCATTTCTTCACTCATACCATCTAACTTTCTGATCTTGAACATAAAAAATTTCGCAAATTATACGTGACATTTTGTTTCATATATGAAACGCTTGTTCTATTATGGAAAACGAACATGCAATGGTTAAGTGGACAGTTTTGCCGAGGGGCGATAGCGCCCGTTGGTCTGGAATGTATGTAACGCTGAACCCGATCGGCAAGATCGCGTTGAGCCATACGACGCATGAGCGGATCGGTTCTCCGGCGGCGATCTTGATCATGTATGACCCGATGCGGTCATTACTTGCCTTGCGGCCTACGACGCTCGAGGTGCAAAACGCGTATCCCCTGAGAAAATATGGCACGTGTCGCGGGCGAATAATTAGAGCGTATCGTCTGCTGACCGAGTTCGGCATAAAGCCTTCGGAAACCGTCGAGTTTATCGAGCCCAAGATCGATAACGACGGTCAGTTGATACTCAACCTGCGAGACATTCGCGTTTCAAGAAGGGCTGAGGGATGGAAGCGAAGGCGATAGCCGGCATTAAAGCGCCAATTCATCATTTATTAACAGCCCTTAACATCGAACTAATTTTTTCTCCTTTTTTTGATAAAGTATGGAGCTATGCACCCTTCGCCAGATCGAAAAAAAACTCGCGCTTCGAGGAACCGTACGCTCGAACTCGATCCCGCAGAGGTCGGCGGTTTGCGCACGAAACTGGGCAGTACAAACGATGCCAATAGCGAATCGATCGACCGCGTGATCTGCGGTGATACGTTCGAAGTATTACCAAAGCTGGGCAAACGTAGATTTGACCTGTTGTTCGCCGATCCACCTTACAATTTGAATAAAAACTTTGGAAAGGAGAGTTTTAGCGAACTCTCCTCTGACGAATACGAGGCGTGGCTCGATTCTTGGGTCACGTTCTGCGTGCCGCTTTTGAAACCGACGGCATCTGTTTATATCTGTGGTGATTGGCGGTCGAGTTCGGCAATACAGCGGGTCGGGTCGAAATATTTTAAGCTGCAAAACCGCATCACGTGGGAACGCGAAAAAGGTCGTGGTGCGAAGGCAAACTGGAAGAATTCGGCCGAGGATATCTGGTATTTCACCGTGTCGGACGAATTCACATTTAACCTCGACGACGTGAAGCTACGACGCAAGGTGCTCGCTCCATACAAAGTAGACGGCAAGCCGAAAGACTGGAATGAGAGCGAGAGCGGTAATTTTCGCGACACTCATCCGTCAAATATCTGGACGGACATCAGCGTCCCATTCTGGTCGATGCCCGAAAACACCGACCACCCGACGCAAAAACCTGAAAAACTACTTGCTAAGATCATCCTCGCCAGCACAAATAAAGGCGACCTGATCCTCGACCCCTTCGCCGGCAGCGGAACCACGGCTGTTGCTGCGAAAAAACTCGACCGTTCGTTTATTGCGATCGAATCGGACGAAAAGTACTGCTTACTCGCTCAAAAAAGACTGGAGATGGCTGATACGGACAGCTCGATTCAAGGATTTTCGGACGGAGTTTTTTGGGAACGTAATTCGTCACCATTTCGGCCGAATTGACATCAAAGCATTTATGAAATTTCCAAAATTCTTATTCTTGCCGGTCTTTGTCGCCGCCGCCGTTTGCGGAATATCCGCTCAGGAAACCGGAACGGCCGCATCTAAAGCCGCGACTCTGGTTTATGGCCGTCCGTTTACAGTGCGTGAGGTCCGAGTTTACTTGACCGACGAAGAAACCGGCGGGCCATTTGCGGAAAAGGACGTAGCGGCGAAATACTGTTGGGGCTGGGACGTCATTAAGCGAACACCGGAGTCGGATCGTATCGCCAATACGCAATGTATGAGTGTAAAGCGCCGAACAGATGCGGCGGGCGTCGTCTCGCTGCCAACATTACTGATATCGCCGTCGCGTCCAGTCGCTCCGCCGGGAAGTGAGTTTTCGCAGCCACGATTCAAATACGCCGGACTGACCGTGCACGACGACAAACACAACACCTACATGTCTGTATTCGATGCCGAGCGCAACCTGCTCGACGAAAAGGGTGAGGTCCACCGCACCGTTATGCTTTATCCGCGTCCAAAGACGCCGAAAGAATAGGCTGCGATATTTGATCTGTGATAAAACCTAGTAAATGAAAATCGCAACTTGGAATGTAAATTCGATCAATGTCCGCATGCCGCAGTTGCTCGGCTGGCTTGCGGTGGCGGAGCCAGATGTCGTTTGTCTGCAGGAGACAAAAACGGTCGACGACAATTTTCCGCTGGAGGCCATCGCAGGCGTTGGTTACGAAGTTAGTTTCATTGGCGAAAAGTCCTACAACGGCGTGGCGATCCTGTCGAAATTCCCGATGACCGATGTTCAAAAAGGATTTCCGGGTGATGACGGCGACGCACCGAAACGCTTTATCGCGGCGACGATAGAGGGAATTCGGATCGTTAACACGTATATTCCAAACGGCTCGGAGCTTTGGTCGGACAAATTCAAGTTCAAGCTAGATTGGGTTCAGCGGTTGCGGCGCTATTTTGACGAGACCTGCGATTCGAGTTCGGATGTGCTGCTCTGCGGCGATTTTAACGTCGCGATCGGTGACCTCGACAGTTGGGATCCCGTCGGTTCCGCCGGCAAACTCCATTTCTCAAGGCCCGAGCGAGCCGCGATCCATTACGTCAAACAATGGGGCTTTACCGACCTGTTTCGCGAGCTAAATGGCGATGTGCGTGAGTTTTCGTGGTGGGATTACCGGGCCGGTGCGTGGCAGAAAAATCACGGCCTGCGGATCGACCACATCTGGACAACGCCTTCGCTGACCGCAAAGGCAAAATCATGCCGCATCGACCGCTCCACCCGCGAACTAACCCTGCCAAGCGACCACGCTCCGGTCATCGCGGAGTTCAATCTTTAGCAATGAACGGAAATTTATTCGAGAAACACCTCATTGCCTCCGAGATCGAGGCTGGACTTGCACACGTTTTGGCCGCACCAAAAGACGACGGCCGCCTCGAAATGATCGTTCGCCGTCCGAAGGTCAATAAACGCGAGGTCGCCGATATTGGTGTGCTTGATGCGGAAAATGGGCTGGTCGGTGATAACTGGTTGACGCGCGGCAGTTCGCGGACCTTTACCGGAAAGGGTCATCCGGAAATGCAGCTCAACTTGATGAATTATCGCTTTGCATTATTGATCGCTGACAGACGCGAGCGAGTCCCGCTGGCCGGAGATCAGCTTTTTGTCGATCTGGATCTAAGCGAAGAAAATGTGCCGCCCGGAACAAGGCTGTCGGTCGGTGTCGCGACCCTTGAGGTTACATCCGTTCCGCACCTTGGTTGCAAGAAATTCGTTGAGCGTTTCGGCCTCGACGCGATGAAGATTTCCAATTCTGAATTCGGCCGCAAACATCACCTGCGCGGCATCAATGCAAAGGTGGTAACCGGCGGTTCGGTGAAGGTCGGAGACTTGATAAAGATCGTTTCATAATTGTGAAGATCGCAACGTGGAATATCAACGGCATTAGCTCACGCCTCGAGCAGGTCATCGATTGGTGCGGAGTGAATCAACCCGACGTCCTATGCCTGCAGGAGACGAAGTGCGTCGACGCCAGATTCCCGCAGCAGCGATTCCGTTCGATCGGATTTGAGAACATCGAGTTTGCAGGCGAAAAGGCATATAACGGCGTTGCGATAATCTCGAAAATTCCGCTCGTTGATGTCGCTAAAAACTTCCCCGATGATGGACCCGATGCTCCGAAACGACTGATCGCTGCGACCGTCCGAGATATTCGGATCGTCAATACCTACGCTCCGCACGGGACGAAGTTCGCTTCGGACAAATTCACCTTCAAGCTCGAATGGCTCGCACGCTTGAGACGATTCTTCGACGACAGCTACGATCTCGGATCTAATGTAGTGCTGTGCGGCGACCTAAATGTCGCTCCGCATGAGCTCGACGTGTGGAAACCGTCGCTCTGGAAAGACAAAATGCACTTCACCAAGTCCGAACGCGATTCGATCCGTGATTTGAAAAAATGGGGCTTTGTCGATGTATTTCGGCTGATAAATGACGATGAACAGGCATTTTCCTGGTGGAGCAATTTTCACCACGACTTCGAAAAAGATCGCGGCCTGCGGATCGACCACATCTGGACCTCGACGCCGCTAGCCGAACGCTGCACCGATTGCTGGATCGACCGTGAACCAAGAAGCAACGATCGTCCATCGGATCATGCTCCGGTCGTGGCTAATTTCGCTATGTAATGGGTGTCCCGTTCGTCACGTCAGGCAAAAAACTGCTCGTTTCGTTCCCGGAAACAGCCGTTTCGATGAATGCTTTTACCGCATGACTTATTTGACTGAGAATATATCTTTCTAAATTAACGTCATTATTTCGCCCAAAGGTTTACGCGAAATATCCGGCACCTGTGCATCGTCGGCCGGATATCCGACTGGAATTAGCACAAATGGAACTTCGCTTTTTGGGCGGCCGAGGATCTCTTGTAAAAATTTCATCGGTGACGGCGTGTGGGTGAGCGTTGCGAGGCCCATATTCTGCAAAGCGGCGAGTAGCATCCCGACGGCGATGCCGACGGATTCCTGCGAGTAATATGTCGGTTCGGTTTCGCCATCTTCGACAAACGAATTTATACGAAAAACAATTATCAAATATGGTGCGATCTCGAGGAACGGTTTGTGTTCGTTCGTCCCGAGCGGTGCCAGTCGCCGCAGCCATTTCTCTGACATTCTATTGTGATAGCTCTCGTACTCCTCTTTTTCCGCCGCCTCGCGGATCTTTAGCTTAACCTCAGCATCTTTCACAACCACAAAACGCCACGGTTGTAGATTCGCTCCCGACGGTGCCGTTCCAGCGGTGGCGATCGCTTTCTCGATCAGCTCAAACGGGACATCCCGGTCCGAATATTCACGCACGGAGCGGCGGCGATTTAGCATCTTAAAAAACTCGTCGGCTTTCGCAGCTTGTTCATTAGGTTGAACCTGCGGGAAATCGACGGAGGTATATTTGGGTGTGGGTAAATCCGTTTGCATTAGAATAATCGGGCGTTAGTTGCAGGTTAGTAGCGACTATTTCTTATTTCTCAATTCATTGATCCGTTTCCACAGTTGCGGTAACAGCTTCATTGTTTGAAATGCCGATCCGCTCGCAAAATATTTCGCAAATCCGCGAAATGTTTCGACCGCGGTTGGAGAGTATGGCAACCACCAGGCGTTGGGAAGCACGGCGACGTTGTTGACGTGGATGTGTTGCGGCTGGACGAGTTCCATGAGGCCTTCGCGGCCGTGCGTGCGTCCCCGGCCTGAATTTTTGAAGCCACCCCATGGCGTTTGGCCGATGCCGTGTGTGTAAAGAACCTCATTGACACAAACGCTGCCTGCCTCGATCTGCGTCGCCACGCGTTTTCCCTTGGCGAGATCGCGTGTCCAGACGCTGGCGGTCAATCCAAATTCGCTGTCGTTGGCGAGGCGAATCGCTTCTTCCTCGGTTGAAAAAGTCGCGATCGGCAAAGTCGGGCCAAAGGTCTCTTCCTGCATCGCCCGCATATTGTTATTCGCATTCGTAATAACGGTCGGCTCGTAAAACAGCGGAGCTCGGACACTCTTGTCCGCATCGCCGGTGCCTCCGGCGAGATCGTCTTCGTGCTTCGCACTCACGCGGACAGGAGTATCCGCTTTCCGTCTCCCGCCCGTTTCGATCTTCGCACCGCTCGCCCGGAAATCTTCGACGTGCTCCTCGACGATCTTGATCTGCCGCTCGGATGACATCGCCCCGACCGAAGTCGTTTCTTTGTCGCCGGTGTCTTGCTTCAAGGCAAGAGTTTTCTCGACGATCTTTCGCGTCAATTCTTGAGCAGCATTCTCCTCAACATACAGCCGCTCGACCGACGAGCACGATTGCCCCGAATTACAAAATGCACCCCAAACTGCGGCGCTCGATGCGAGTTCGAGATTAGCGTCCGCGAAAACGATCATCGGATCCTTACCACCGAGTTCGAGAACGACAGACGTTAGGTTTTTCGCGGCAGCAGCGGCGATCTTCTTTCCAGTCGCGACGCTGCCGGTGAACATTATCTTGTCCGGTGCCGCCTCGACCAACGCTCCGCCGGTCGTGCCGTCGCCGGTCACGATCTGCACCGCGTCTTTAGGAAACCCAGCTTTTTCGAATATCTCGCCGATCTTGAGCCCGACAAATGAGGTTAGCTCCGAAGGCTTTATTAAAACCGTATTTCCGGCCATCAGCGCCATGATAGCTTCGCCGAGTGGTATCGAGAATGGATAGTTCCACGCCGGTATAATGCCCACGACGCCGAGCGGATGATAGACGACCTTCGAGCTGCGTCCGAGCATCGCGTAAAGCCCGATGCCGATCTTTCGCGGCTTTAACAGCTTTGCAGTATTTCTCGCGAAATACTGCATCAGGTCGAGCACCGGAGCGATCTCCATCGCGATCGCCTCACCGAACGGTTTGCCCGATTCGCTCGAGATCAGGTGTGCGATCTCGTCCGTCTGCGAGAGAATGACCTCGCGAGCCTTCATTACGAGCCGCGAACGCTCGGCAAAAGTCGTTGTCCGCCACCTGCCGAACGCTACATGGCCTTTTCTTACCGCCTCAGCGACCTCATCCGCCGTCGCGATCGGCAGACGGCCGATCTCCGCCCCAGTCGCCGGGTCGAACGAAACGATCTCTTTCAAATTTTCTTCTGCGGTAACGACGGCACTCATAATTGATTCAAGAATAACGCAGATCGAGGTTTTTTCAATCATTTTTCGCCAAACACCCCGATCCGCTCTTGTCCTGCTCTTAAGATGCTTCAACTTTTCTTACTTTGCTCTAACTTGCGTTCTTTGCGTCTTTGCGTGAAACCTCTGTATCCAACCCAAAGCCGCAAATCATCGCAAAATAATGCTTGACAACTCTTTTGCCGACGTTTATTCTGCAAATGAGGCTAAGAAACGAATGATTGACGGAACAGATGAACAGATACTGACGATATTGCAAAACGACGCACGTATTTCGAATGCAGAGATCGCGCGGCAGATCGGTTTAGCACCCTCAGCCGTTTTGGAGCGGATACGCAAATTAGAGGACCGGGGCATCATTCGCGGTTATCGCGCGGAGATCGATCCGCGTGCAGTCGAGTTTGGCTTGACAGTCTTTGTCGCGGTGAAGACTAGCGAATGCGGCGTTGATGCCGAGGAGGCACTGGTCGCTATACCCGAGGTTCTCGAGGTTCACGACGTCGCCGGCGAAGACAGTTATCTGCTCAAGATCCGCACGAAGGACACCGACGCTCTGGGCCGTCTGCTTCGCGAAAAGATAAAGCCGATACCGAACGTCCTAAGCACTCGGACGATCGTCGTGCTGCAAACATTTAAGGAAACGAACGCGCTGCCGCTCGAGGGCAAAGCGAGAAAGGTTTAGTAGGTAAGGGGAACGTGATGAGCACCATTAGAACACAAGGTGAAAAGCAAAAACTTATTTTTTTAGTCTTAGCATTTGCGGCGGTCTATCTGATTTGGGGATCGACCTATCTGGCGATCAAATATGCGATCGAGACTCTACCGACATTTTTGATGGCGGGAGTGAGATTTATGGTCGCGGGCGGTATTTTGTACGCGGCCGCACGAGTTTCGCCTGGGTACGAAAAGCCAAAGGCGATTCAGTGGCGTACCAGCTTTATTGTCGGAGCTCTTTTGCTCGGTGTCGGCAACGGATTCGTCGTACTTGCGGAACATTATATTTCATCTAGCATGACCGCTCTTCTCATCGCCTCAAATCCATTCTGGATGGTGACTCTCGGTTGGATATTCATGGGAAAGGGCCGACCAAACTACAAGGTTACACTTGGATTGCTGGTCGGTTTCGTCGGAGTTACGCTGCTCGTCCTCGGGCGGCCAACGGCCGGTGACGGAGGTGGAAACGCACAATTTCTTGGGATATTTCTCGTCGTGATCGCAACGATCGGCTGGGCATTTGGTTCGCTCTACGGAGCAACCGCACAGACAGCGAAATCGAACCTTCAGGCTTCGGGAATGCAGATGCTCGCGGGCGGTTCGTTGTTGATGATCATCAGCGGAGTTTCCGGCGAATGGCAAAACTTCGATATTCGTGCGGTTTCTTCGACTTCGTGGCTCGCTCTTGTGTACCTGACATTTGTCGGTGCCCTCGTCGCCTACACGGCGTATAGCTGGCTGATGAAAAATGCTTCGCCGTCCGCAGTTTCGACCTACGCCTACGTGAATCCGGTCGTCGCGGTAATTCTCGGCTGGGCGATCGCCGGTGAATCAGTCACGCTGCCGATGCTCATCGGAGCCGCGATAATCGTCGCATCGGTGGTCCTGATTACGTCGAATAACAAGGTAAAAGCGTCGACGGAGACTGAAGAAATTAACGAATCGATTACGCCGGACTGCGAACGGTCAACCGCAACCGCCTGAATGGTTAGTTAAGCAGGATGCTTAAGCTCCGGTCAGTGTCCGAACATAACGCAATTTAACCGCAGATGAAGCAGATGACGCGGATCAAAACAGAAAGATTTTATGCTTCTTATCTGCGTTTTCTGCGTCATCTGCGGTTAATTTACGCCAACATCTTTTCAATCACCGCATAGCTCGCATCGATCGCCTCGGAAAGTTTCGAGGGGTCGGTGCCGCCGCCTTCGGCCATGTCGGCCTTGCCGCCGCCGCGTCCGCCGACGATCGGTGCGATCTCACGGATGACATCGCCCGCTTTTACTTTCGATGTCAGATCGTCCGACACGCGAACGATGATCCCAACCTTGCCTTCCTCAGATCTACCGATAACGACAACTCCGGATTTGAGCCGTGCGAGGAGAGTATCGGAAAGCTGCCGCGTACCGTTGCTGTCCAAGCCGTCGACGATCTTACCCAAGACTTTCACGCCTTTAATATCACGCGTTTCGTCGGCATCCGGTTGCTGACCACCGGCCACTGATCCCTGTGCACCGCCAAGGGCGACCTTAAGCTTTAGCTCGTCCATTTCCTTGCGAGTCTTTTTCAGCTCGTCCTGCAGACGCTCGATCGCGTTCGGCAGATTGTCACGCTGGGTCTTTAACGCCCCGAGGCTCGCGTCGATCAGACGTTCGTCTTCGCGAAAACGCGCAAATGCGTCGAGGCCGGTGATCGCACGAATTCGGCGAACGCCTGACGCGATCGCTTCGTCAGCAGTGATCTTGAACGAACCGATGTCGCCCGTCGCCCGAACGTGCGTACCGCCGCAGAGTTCCTTCGAAAAAACACCGTCGCCGACACTCAAAACGCGCACCGCCGAACCATATTTCTCCCCAAACAAAGCCATCGCCCCGCCGGCCATTGCTTCCTCGATCGCCATCACATTGGTGTTGACGGGATCATTTTTTAAGATGTAGCGATTGACCAGATCCTCTACCTCGGCGATCTCCGCGGCCGACATCGGCTGGTAATGAGTAAAATCGAATCGCAAAACACTCGGCCCGACCACGGAACCGGCCTGCTTCACGTGCGTTCCCAAAACTTCGCGCAAAGCCGCGTGAACCAAATGCGTCGCCGTATGATTTCGCCGTGTCGCATCGCGTTTATCAGAATCGACCGTCGCCGCGACCTCATCACCGACCTTGATCGATCCTTTGTTGACCGTCACCTTATGAATGATCAAACCCTGAACCGGCGAATACGTGTCAGAGACCGTTGCTCGAAACTCAGTGCCACCTGAAGTGGCGGGTGGTTGAACGCTAATTAGCGAACCTGTGTCGCCGACCTGACCGCCAGATTCGGCGTAAAATGGCGTCTGATCGAGCACGATACTTCCCTGCTGGCCCTCGGCTAAATGGTCGATCTTCGTCTCGCCATCAAATATCGCGACTACTTTAGCATCAACAAAATGAGTCGCGTCATAGCCGTGAAATTTGTTCGAGCCGACCTTTTCGAGCACCTCAGCATAAATCGGTGACGGCTGGGATTTTCTTGCCGTATGCCCGACGTCGCCTTGTTTTTGCAGTTCCTGCAGAGCCGCGTCGAACCGCTCGTCATACTCGTCCTCGCTGAATTCGATCCCTTTCTCTTCCAAATAAACCCGGATCAGATCGCGCGGCGTTCCGAAGGTGTCGTAGAGTTTCGCGATAGATAGAAAAAGCCCATCGTCCGTCGTGGCCGCCGACGTTAGGCCGAGATCGTTAAGCTTTGCGAGGCCGACGGTTACAGTATTCCCAAACCGCTCTTCCTCGATCCGGACCATCTTACCGATAAATTCACGCTGGGTTTCGAGCTCGGGATAAGCGCCGTTCATCTCGCCGACGACGAAATCGCAAACCTTGTAGAAGAACAGGCCGTGCAGTCCGAGATGCTCGCGGCCGTGGTAGATCGCTCGCCGCATTATCTTGCGCAGGACGTAATTGCGGCCTTCGTTGCCGGGCAGAATGCCGTCGGCAATAGCAAATGCCGTCGAACGCGCGTGGTCGGCGATCACACGCGAAGCAAATTGTTGGGTTTCAGTCAGCTCTTTGTAAACACTCATTATCTAAATAATATAACAAAAAGTTAGAACAACCCGTGTGAGCGGTCGGTTTAACTGAATCAAAAGCCATCTTGTTTCAACCGCCGAATGGCATACGGTACGAAATATAGTTATATCTTATAGTATGCATAACTTTAAACGATTGCGGGCAACCGTTTGACAGTGCACAGGCTCTAACCTCAGAATTGCGAAGTCAGACAGATTCGGACCAACAAAAAACAATATGAAAACAAATAAAAATGCTGCCGTCCTAGCCTCAGCTTTTGCCATCGTCTTAACCCTTGCCTCGGCGAGTTTTGCCCAGATAAAAGTCGGCGGTTACAAGGCTGTAAGTGTCGATGATGCCGCCGTTGTCGCGGCAGCTGACTTCGCCGTCGCAGCTCAATCCGAAAAGACCGAAGTGGAGATCGAACTCGGCGAGATCGTCAAAGCCGAACGCCAGGTCGTCCAAGGCTCGAACTACCGTTTGTGTATGATGGTGAACTCCGGCGGCGACGAAGCATATTTCGTCCAGGCGGTCGTTTATCAGGACCTCAAACGAGCCTATAAATTAACAAGGTGGGCTGAATCCAACTGCGGCGAAACCGCGGCTGTCCCCGTGGTGCAGCCGATCATCGTCGGCGGATACAGCAAAGCTTTGAAAACGGACGCTCAAGTGATCTCGGCGGCAAATTTCGCCGCATCGACACAGTCGAAGAAAGAAGACGCAGAGTTTTCGGTTGATGAGATCGTCAAAGCCGAACGGCAGGTCGTGAAGGGTATGAACTATCGTTTATGCATGCGAGTTGATGTCGAAGGCGACGAACCCATCATGGTGTCTGCTCTTGTATACCAGGATCTAAAGCGAAATTACACCTTGTCCGCCTGGACCGCGGGTCCATGTGGGAAGTAATCTATTCAAAAAATCTGACTTCGGTGATACAATTCGTGCAATTGCATTCGGCCGAGACGTTCTAGTATTGGAGCAGCCAATTTGGCGCCGAGACCCTTAATTT